>JBNMGS010000278.1:0-3500 GCA_050872365.1 Lachnospira sp. | reverse complement strand
TAATAATAATATAATGATACCAGGAGGGCAAAAGGTCTAAACCCACATAAGCTTGCTCATAAGTGGGGCTTTTGCCCATCATTTATGATATTTATTAATAGTAAAAACTATTTTACAACCGACAATATAACAAACAGGAGACAAGCCCATGCTTACCTACTCATTTAACAACCGCAATGGCCGTAGTTTATATGAATATTTATATACATGCATAAAAGAAGATATTATATCAGGAAAACTTCCGCCTGATACTAAGCTTCCATCCAAAAGAGACTTTGCAAGAAACCATGGTATAAGTGTAGTCACTGTCGAAAATGCATATGGACAACTGCTTGCAGAAGGATATATATACTCTTTACCAAAAAAAGGGTTTTATGTATCAGATATAAATAATGATATCAGCCACAATATTTACCCTGTAGTCCAAAAAAACAGTAATGTTTATAATCCCTCTACAACAGATACACATACAAACAATTCTGCTGATAAACCTTCTATATATAATACTGATACCCTAGAAATGTCAGATACAGATTATATCAATCTGGTTTCAAGCCATACACCACATGATAACTTTCCCTTTTCTATATGGGCAAAGCTTATGCGCCATGTTCTTACTTATGAAGGCGATGATACATTAAATGTACCTCCTACCGGTGGTGTTATGAAATTAAGACAGGCTATTGCCAATCACCTGTATGAATTCCGGGGTATAACTGTTAATCCAGAACAGATTATTATAGGTGCCGGTACAGAATATCTATATGGTCTTATTGTACAGCTTCTTGGGAGAAATATTGCATACGGACTTGAAAATCCAAGCTCCAAAAAGATAATCAACATATATAAGTCCCTGGGAGTTAAGGTTAACTATCTTGATATGGATGAAGAAGGAGTTATACCGGACTGCCAGGGTCTTAACGACTCACAGATCATACAGATATCACCGTCGCATCACTTTCCTACTGGTATCGTAACCTCCATCAGCCGCCGCTACGGACTTTTACAATGGGCAAACCAGTCTGCAGACAGATATATAATAGAAGATGACTATGACAGCGAGTTCAGGTTACAGGGAAAACCAATCCCTTCGCTTTTTTCTATTGATGCAACTGACAAGGTTATATATTTTAACACATTTACCAAAAGCCTTGCATCTACAATAAGAATAAGCTATATGGTACTTCCCCTGCCTCTTCTTACGCGCTTTAAAAACACTCTCGGATTCTATGCATGTACAGTCTCCAACTTTGAACAGTACACACTCGCGCACTTTATTGGTGAGGGATATCTTGATAAACATATAAACCGTATGCGTAATCACTACCGCTATATACGAGATGAGCTTATATCAAAGCTTATGAATAGCTCTATTAAGAATAGGATTCATATATATGAAGAAGATTCAGGATTGCACTTTTTATTAAAATATGACACTGAACTTACAGATGAAGAACTTAAAAAACGCGCCTATAATAATGGACTTATGATATCTTTTCTTTCTGATTATGTAACTAATAATTCTTACAGCAAAGCTGATTACGAACATATAGCCATTGTCAATTATTCGGGTATAACAGATAGTGATATCTCAAAAACTGCACAAATGCTTATTGATATGTGTAAGTGAATACAAAAAAGTTGTCGTAATAAGAAATTCTTATTGCGACAACTCCTGTTTTAATTAAACTGCATTCTTATTATCTTCACTACATTCCCTATAAAATCTATATTGTCCTCTTCCACCCTTTTTAGCTTCATATAAAGCCTTATCTGCATTTCTATACATATCATAATAATGCATGTTACCATCGCTAGACAGACTAATACCCATGCTTATACTAATCTGATATCCCTCATACACACAGGAAACATTCTTAAATATTCTGTCAACGATATCTATTATATTATCCTCCTGCTTATACTGCACATATACAACAAACTCATCTCCACCATATCTTATGGCTATATCATAATCTTCCCGTATGCTCTCCTTTAATCTGGATGCAACACACTGTAGAACACAATCTCCAAAATAATGACCATAAGTATCATTAACCAGCTTGAACTTATCTATATCAAATATAATAAATGCTGAATCACAATATAATTCATTATCTATTTTATTCTTTATAAGAAGTTCTCCTGTTACATGATTATATAATCCTGTAAGTAAATCTAGTGAAGCCTGCCTGGCAAGCGACTGTCTTAAAAATTCCTGATGATATCTCTCACTTACATTTCTAAGACTGACTATACCAGTAATATCTTCTGTAATATTATCTTTAGAAAGATAAACCGTCTTACTCACCCACATCTCTTCATTCTGCGTATCCAATGTTCTATAATCATATGTAAGTAATGTTTTTCCTTTATTGTACTCTTCTATCATACCTGCTGATGTAGCAAGTAACCTGTAATTGCTTAACGTGTCATCTGAAACTCTGTTCTGCCATCTTCTGCAATATTCATCATATGAACAAGGGGTACTGATACCAACTGCACTCAGTACTTTAAGCACTCTGTTTTGCTTTCTCTGTATGATATCATTCTCTATAATATCTTTGGAAAAATTAACCTGATATAATACTATAGCCTCTGACATAAGTGCTTCCTTATACTGTTCAGATGTCTGAAGAAGCTTCTTTAATTCAAGATTCTTCTTTTCTATAATGTCATAATACTTATATCTGTGTGACACATCCCTATATGTTACTGTTATCTGTCCCTTACATGCATCATCGTCTGTATCATGCATAAGCGTTATAAGTATCCATCTATACTCGCCATTAATCATAAGCCTTATATCTTTACGCAGCCTGGCATCCTTACTGTTATCAAACTGCTCTAATGCCTCATGTGATACAAGCTTTAAAAGACTATCCCTGTCATCACAATGACATATATCTATAATTCTTTTCATCCAGGTATCAAACTTCATGCTTCTACTTGTATCTACTACTCTTTCCCCATCACTAAGACACAATACTTCTCCATCAGTCATATTTATCTGATATATACTTACATACTGCGTCAATAAATTCCTAAGAATCCTGTCTTCTAATTCCATGCATTTGTTCATACAGCATCACATCCCCACAATATAATGTATTATAATAAGATTTATATAAAGCTTCACAAAATATTTATAATTAATATACCATATTATAGTACAAAAGTCACTTTAATAAATATTTTTTTACAAATAAATACATAATCCGACAAATATAATCAAAAAAAGGAACAAGCATATACATACTCGTTCCTATTATATAAAAAAGACAGCTTCTATATCTTAATTCTGATATAAAAGCTATCTTTCTGAAATTCTTATATAATAATCACTCTTTTTTATACTGTAAGAGTTTTTTCTAATAGTGCTTTAGCAGCATCATATTGTTTACGTGATTTTTTAGCTATCTCACAAGCTTTGTCTATACTACCTGTACTTTTAGCTATATTCTCGATAATTTCAACAAGCATCTCTGCTGCTCTTTCAT
>JBNMGS010000277.1:0-3505 GCA_050872365.1 Lachnospira sp. | reverse complement strand
TTGCAATGCTTAAAGATGAGATTGTAACAAAGAAGATTAATCCTGCAGCAGCTAAATAATAAATGTACATTTTAATAATGTACTAAATATAATACTTGAAAAGCGTGGCAGTATATAATATTATTATGCATTGTCACGCTTTTGATTTGTACCAGAAAACAATAGGAAGATAAATGGCTAGATATTACTATAAAAAGAAAAAGAAGAAATTTGTACCAAAGGATTTAGCAAGTCTTAAGGAACTTAAGATAAAAACTGCATTAATGGAGAGTATTCCGGAGGATATAACACAGTTGTATCCGGAAGCAAGAGAGATAAAGAGACACTTTATACTTCATATAGGTGAAACTAATACTGGAAAGACACATGATGCACTGGAAGATTTTTATAATGCTGATACAGGAATGTATCTTGCACCTTTAAGATTACTTGCACTTGAGATTCAGGAAATGAGTCTTGCAAGAGGTGTAAACTGCTCACTGACAACAGGCGAGGAGAAGGATATAAGAGAGGGCGCAAAGCATTTATCCTGCACAGTTGAGAAGATGGATATAAGCAGACATTTTGATGTCTGTGTAATAGATGAGGCTCAGATGGTATCTGACAAAGACAGAGGCTGGGCATGGACAGAGGCTATTCTCGGTGTTAATGCTGATGTAATACATATTTGCATGTCACCGAATGCAATACATATTGTTAAAATGCTTATAAAAATGTGTGGAGACACATATACGGATATAAGACATAAAAGAAATTCAAGATTAATTGTTGAAAACCATGATTTCACATTTCCGGATGATATACAGGACGGAGATGCTTTGGTCGCATTTTCACGAAGAAAAGTACTTATGCTTGCAACGCTTCTTAAGAAGGAAGGCTACAAAGTGAGCGTTATATACGGCTCGCTTCCATACAGCGTAAGAAAGGCGGAGGTTGCCAGATTCTTAAACGGCGAGAGTAAGATTGTTGTATGCACTGACGCGATTGGAATGGGAGTGAATCTTCCTATAAGAAGAGTTATATTTACAGAGTCCAGAAAGTTCGATGGGAAAACCAAAAGACCGCTTAATATGAGTGAAGTCAAGCAGATTGCCGGAAGAGCAGGAAGAAAGGGCATGTATGACCAGGGCTATGTCAATTCGATAGAAGACAGACAGGAGATAGGCGAGCTTCTTCATGGAAGATATGAGCAGATAACAAGCTGCGTTATACAGCCGCCTAGAAAAGTGCTTGATATGCCGTACAGCCTTTCAGAGATTTTTAAGATATGGTTAAAGACTATTGAGAAGAAATGCTTTTCAGTTGCAGACTTAAAGAACCGTATCAAGCTGGCTGAATACATTGAGAAAAAGCATGGTGAGAAGATTAATAAGGACCTTGAATACAGCCTTATTAACATACCATTTGATGAAAACAGCGAGAAGTTAAAATATTTATGGCAGGATCTGGTTGATATGACAGCAGATGGTGAACCTGTGAGCAGAATGTGGTATTATGTAGATACTGATACAGAAGATATAGAAAATATGAAACTTGATGACCTTGAGCAGCTGTATAAAAAGATGGATCTGCTTAATTCATACTGTAATGCGCTTAATATATCAGAATATGACGGACGCATCAGGATGCTTAAGGAAGAGATATCAGAACGCATAGTAAGTGAGCTTACTAATGGAGAATTCTTTAATAAATGTAAACGCTGCGGTAAGAGACTGGAGTGGAATCACAGATTTGGCATGTGTGAAAAATGTTACGAGTTAAATAAGCTGGAGAGAATCCGGTATAAAGCAGATAAATGGAGATAGATTTATGAATATACAGGGACAGATTTGTGGTCTGGCTATTGTTATTGTCCTTCTGTTGTTTTTTATCAAACAGAGAAAAGTAGGACTCCATACAGAGAAAATATTTTTTCTTATATTAATGGCAACACTGGTTAGTATAATATTAGATGTAGCCTCAGTGGCTGCGATTGTATACAAAGAAGAACTGCCTTCATTTCTGGTAATTGCGGTTTGCAAGATATATCTTGTTTCGCTGCTTATAGTAGCACTGTGTGCACTTATATATGTGCTTGCTGATGTGTATGTAGAGCATCAGTATTATAAAAAGATAAATGCATATGTGGTAATTACGGCGATTATGTCTGTTATTATACTTGTGCTTCCGTTAGGTGTTGCTAATACAGATGGCAGGGTATATTCCTATGGACTCAGCGTTATTTCAACATATGTATTTGTTCTTGCATATCTTGTTGATGCAATATATCAGATAATACGACATGGTAAAAGAATGAATGCAAAAAGGCGTGATGCTGCGCTTATCTGGATTAATTTCTGGATAATATGTGCATTTATACAAGCAGTGAATAATCACTGGCTTTTAGTTGGATTTGCCTGTGCGATAGGAGTAATGACGCTTTTCTGCGTGCTTGAGAATCCACAGTCAATGATTGACAGACAGCTTGGCTGTTTTAATGCGCATGCATTTATGGAATATATGAAGCAGAGATATGAAAGAAATGATTCGTTCTGTGTAGTGCTGCTTTCATTTGTTGATTATAAAAGAAGCGGAATTGATGAGCATCAGATTAATCATATTCTCAAGGAAGCCGAGAACTATCTTGAGGGCTTTAAGAAAGCAAAGGTTTATAAAAATGTAGATCCGGAGCTGATACTTACTTTTAAGAATAAGGCATACATGATGCAGTGCATGAACGAAATCAGGGAAAGAATAAGAAAACCATGGTCTAAGGATTTACCAGAACCTGTTATGTACAGACCATTAATGGTAGTTATGAACGACAGTTCAATAGCGGGAAGTGCAGATGAAGCATTTTCACTGATACAGAGTTATAAGAATGATGAGAGTGCAGCTTTTAACAAGGTATATGTGATCGATGAAAAGGCTGTCGCAGGTCTGCGTGATAAGGAAGCAGTAAAGGAAATGCTTGTTGATGCGATAAATAATGACAGGATTGTTCCGTTTTTTCAGCCTATCTATTCTGTTGAGGAAAAGAAAATTGTATCTGCTGAGGCACTCGCAAGAATAATTGACAAGGATGGTAATATTATTGCACCGGGAGTATTTATTCCGGTTGCTGAGGAATGTGGTCTTATCAATCAGATTGGTGAAATAGTATTTGAAAAAACATGTAAATTTATTAAGGACAGGTCACTTCCAAAGCTTGGAATCAAGTATGTTGAGGTTAATCTGTCGGTTCTTCAGTGTGATAAGGATACATTATGCAGGAAATATATCGATATTATGAGCAGATATGATGTTGACCCTTCATGTATTAATCTGGAAATTACAGAATCTGGTTCAATTCTTACAAGAAAGATTCTGCTTAATAATATGGACAGGTTAAGGAACCACGGGGTGACATTTTCACTGGATGACTTTGGTAACGGAGAATCTAATCTTAATTATATAATTGATATGCCTGTAGATATTGTTAAACTTGATATGAATATGACAAGGGCTTATTTCAGCAGTTCCAAGG
>JBNMGS010000276.1:0-3515 GCA_050872365.1 Lachnospira sp. | reverse complement strand
CTAATAGTCTGGAAAAGAAAGCACAGCAGGAAAAACTTCATTATCTAAGCTACAGGGATATGCTTACCAAAATATATAATCGTAATAAATATATAAGTGTAGTCGAAGCTGCCAAAGATCAGGTGTTAAAGAATGTTGGTGTAGCATATATTGATCTGAATGGCCTTAAAGCAATGAATGATAATTATGGACATTCTAAGGGTGATATGCTTATATGCACGGCAGCATCTGTATTAACAGATATATTTCCTGATAACTGTTACCGGGTTGGCGGAGATGAATTCGTAGTAGTAATGAAGAATATAGAATATAGCAAATATAACGAAAAAATAAATAAAGTAAAGGAAAATATGAAGTTAAATAATGTAAGCATATCAATAGGTGTTCTTTACAGGGAAAATGTAGGTAATCTTGAAGAGCTGTTAAAATCAGCTGATAAGCTTATGTATATGGAAAAAGAAGAATATCATAGAAAAAAAGCATTTGAAAAAACGCAGTAAGTAGAAATGTGATATAAACTTGATATGTATAAATGTGTACAAAAAAGAGGGATAAAATGAAGAAAATAGATTTTGAAAATGGAAAAATTACAGATAATATTCTTCGTGCATCTATTCCAATGCTTGTCGCACAGTTATTGAATCTTTTATATAATATAGTGGACAGAGTATATATTGCACGAATACCAGAAGTTGGTACTAAAGCTATTGGTGCTGTTGGTATCTGTTTTCCTATAATTGTTATTATTACAGCATTTGCTAATCTGTTTGGCAGTGGTGGAACACCTTTGTTTTCAATATACAGGGGAAGAAAGAAAAATACGGAAGCTGCACTTATTATGGATACATCATTTTCTATGATTTGTGCTGGAGCAATTATACTTATGATGACAGGGATGTTATTTGCAAAACCACTGCTTATGCTTTTCGGTGCATCAGACAGTACAATAGTATATGCATATCCGTATATGATGATTTATCTGGTTGGAACATTACCATCTATGTTGTCATTGGGACTTAATCCATATATAAATGCACAGGGATATTCAACAGTGGGTATGACATCTGTAGCTATTGGAGCAGGTGTTAATCTTGTACTTGATCCTTTATTTATATTCGTATTTAAATTAGGTGTAAATGGAGCTGCAATAGCAACAGTTATTTCACAGTGTTTATCAGCATTATTTACATTGTATTTTCTTACAAGGAAATCAGAATTAAAAATGAGATTTCTTAAAAAAAGTGAGTTTAGACAGTGCCTTGTATATGCTAAAAATATTATAAGTCTTGGAACAGCAGGATTTATTATGCAGATAACTAACAGTCTTGTTACAATATGTTGTAATAATGTATTATCAGTAACAGGTGGTGATATATATATTTCAGTTATGACAATAGTATCAAGTGTAAGGCAGCTTGTAGAAACTCCTATACATGCTATAAACGAAGGTTCTTCGCCAGTTATCAGCTATAATTATGGTGCAGGTGTTCCAGAACGTATCAGAAAAGCTATAGTAGTTCTTAGTGTTATGGTACTGGGATATACAGCGGTTGTGTGGAGCATTATAATATTTATTCCAGGTGCGTTAATCAGCATATTCAGTTCTGATGCAGCATTGCTTAGTGATGCAATACTCGCATTAAAACAGTATTTTGCAGCATTTATATTTATGGATTTGCAATATATAGGACAGACCATATTCAAGTCGCTTAATAAGAAAAAGCACGCTATATTCTTTTCTTTATTAAGAAAAGTAATTATAGTCGTGCCTCTTACATATATTATGCCGTATGTCATGCATATGGGAACAGCAGGTGTTTTTTTGGCAGAACCCGTATCTAATATCATAGGTGGAAGTGCGTGCTTTATCACTATGCTGTGTACGATTCTTCCAGAGCTTAAGAAAATGGATGCAGCAAGAATTTCAAAGTAGCATGAATAATTAAGATCAGAATCTGTACTTTAATATAGGATACACTTAGTGTATGCGTAGTATAAAGCTGCTATAGCCAGGTAACTCCATTCCGTTATTAAGTTTGATTTCGCTGCCGCTTATAAGGTCGGTACATGTATCGCTTCCTATATTAAATGAAGCAAAGTATGGATGTTCAGATGCATTAACAGCTACAAGCACGCGTTCCTCATCGCATTGTCTTAAGAATACACATTGTTCATTGGTCAGTACAACAGAAGAAAAATTGCCGTAGTTAAGCGCTTTGGAAGTTTTTTTTGCACAAGAAAGTCTGGCAATTGCTTCGGTGAGGTCATTCCATTCAGGATTATTAAATGATACGCGTAATGCCTGGTCACCATCTTCCTTTCTGCCGGTTGCTCCCCATTCACTGCCATAGTATACACATGGGATTCCCGGCATACCAAAAGCGAGTGTATATATCAGTGGCAGATGTTTCTTATTGTTAAGAATACTTGCCACTCTTGTTACATCATGATTGTCAACGAATGAAAGAAGATGTTTTCCTTTATATAACGTCCATTGCTCAGGTCCAAACTGTCTTAATAGTGAATGATTGATTTCAAACATATTCATACTGTTAAAGCTTGAATAAAGTCCTTTATAGCATTCATAATTAGTTACAGAATGCAGCATTTCGTCATTCATAATCTGATTATAGTCACCATGAAGTGTTTCACCAAGAAGAAAGAAATCAGGTTTTAGTGTGTCACAGAATGAACGGAGTCTTTTTAGAAACTCATGATTCAGACAGTAAGCAACATCGAGTCTTAATCCATCTATATCAAATTCATCAATCCAGCCTTTAATAGCCGAAAAAATATGTTGTATAACATCTTCATTATACAGATTGAGCTTTACCAGATCATAACAGCCTTCCCAGCCTTCATACCATAGCCCATCGTTATAGTCAGAATTTCCATTGAAATCAATTCTTGAAAACCAGTTAACATATGGTGAGTTTTCCCTGTTTTTAAGAACATCCTGAAAAGCCCAGAAACCACGTCCCACATGATTAAAAACGCCATCAAGTACAACTTTTATACCATTTTTATGCAGATTATTGCATACATTAGTAAAATCATCATTAGTTCCAAGTCGCTTATCTATTTTTGTGTAATCACGTGTATTATAACCATGTGTATCTGATTCAAATACAGGTGAAAAATATATAGCATTTGCTCCCAGTTTCTTAATATGGGGAATCCAATCGTTAACTTTAAGAATACGATGTGTCAGAACCCCGTCATTTTTGTAAGGTGCCCCACAGAATCCTAGCGGATATATCTGATAAAAAACACTTTCATAAGCCCACATGGTATGTTTGCCTCCTTGTTTTGCCTTCTTGTTTTGTCTGTTACATCTTCGCGTATATTATAACACAATTATGTATGATGAAATGAAAATTATTATAATACTTGGCACTAATTACTTTATGTAACGCCTGTGTGAATATCAGAAATTTTGTAATAACCTTGATATTTGGAAAATATTTAGGAAAAAGTTATAAAATAGTAATATTTTAATAACCAAAGTATATTGT
>JBNMGS010000275.1:0-3521 GCA_050872365.1 Lachnospira sp. | reverse complement strand
TGTGTTTTTTGTTTTTGGTGGTACTTAAACAATACTATAAACACGGATCATTTTCCACTACTTTTTTGTTTGTTGCAACACTTTATTTAATCAATAAGTAAATCAAGCCGTCGCGCAGCGACTTAGTTCAACAGTAATATTACTTATTAACTGGTCTATATAACTTAAAGTTGTTAATAAGTCTGTCAAGTTCCCTTGCTCTTTCTTCAAGCTGTTCACTTATGGCTGAACTTTCCTGTGAAGATGCAGCAGTATTCTGTGTAACTCCTGATATCTGCTCAATTCCCTGCTCTATCTGTGATAAAGCTTCTGCCTGTGTCTTTGCTGACTCATTAGTTTCTTTGGCAACATCAGCAAACTTCTGCATTTCATTGATTGTTCCCTCAAAAGCCAATGCAACAGATTCTGTTATTTCATTTCCCTTATTTATCTCATCTATTGTCTTTACTATGAGTTCTCTAGTATTAACTGCCGACTTCTGACTGTCTGTAGCAAGCTTACCTATCTGTTCAGCAACTACTGCAAAGCCTCTTCCTGCATCACCTGCTCTTGACGCTTCAATTGATGCATTAAGTGCAAGAAGACTTGTCTGTGATGCTATATCTTCTATTGTTGAAGTTATTTCTTCTATCTTATTAGATATCTCTATAATATTTGCCATCTCTTCCGTCAGGCTGTTCATCTTTTTACGTTCTTCTTCTGCATTTTTAGCTGCCTCAAGTACATTATCATAGGCTTCCTGTGTCTTATCAGCACTTTTCTCGGCAAGTGAAGCAACTGTTTCTACTGTTGCAGTAAGTTCTTCAACCGCACTTGCCTGGTCAGTAGTTCCCTTCGCAAGATCACCTGCTGCCTTTGAAAGATCTTCTGCACCAACATCAACCTGTTCAGAAGTCTTAGCTATATTAGTTAATGTTGTATTAAAGTGTTTTAAAATATATACAAAAGACTCTTTAATGCTTACAAAATCTCCAAGGAAATCTGTAATTTCATCAGAATCTTTAGTAAGATCACCACTTGCAATCTCTCTTAATACAGTTGATATCTCATCAACATACGCATGAAGATTGTTCATTGTTCCCTTAAGTGTCTTTGCCATAACACCGAATTCATCATCCGACTCATATGTTATAAGCTCAGCCGCTGACATATCACCACTATACATTTTCTCAGAGGCTTCAACTATCTGTCTTGCTGGTGCCATAAGTACCTCTGTTATTGTTCTTGTAAAGAATGTTGATATAACTAATAATAATATAACAAGAACTATTCCTGCTATGGCAAGCCCATTACCAAGTCGTACTGACTGTGTGTAATATTGTGAACCGTTCTGATTTACAAGTCCTTCTATGTCTACTGTCAGTGTCTTAATCTCGTTAACAATTGGAAGATATGTATTGTAATTAAGAGAATATGCCTCATCTATCTTTCCTGACTTAAGAAGCTGCATAACCTGTGGTCTTATTTTTTCTCCCTCTTCAATCTTTGCCTGAAGCTGTGAAAGCTTTTGTCTTGCTGCATCAGTTTTAAAATGTTTGTCCATGTCATCAACACTTGTAACAACAAGATTGACATCCTCTTCTACTGTCTTTTCAAATGAAACATATCTATCTGCCATATTATCTGAACCTTCAGCTAATAATCTGTTGATTGCCCTCTGCAGATCTGTAAGACCATACTTAACATTAGCAACATCACTTATATTAGTCATAGGTCCCTGATATATACCTCTTACATTGTTAGCAACTGCTAATATACCGCCTATAAGAATAATTCCTATAATACATGCAATAAGTGCTACGATTCCAAGAGTTGCCTTTAACTTACGCTTAATAGTGTAATGCTTTAATCTTTCCCTATACTTGTTTATCACCATTTACTCCTTCCAGATTACTGTATTTATTCTATTGTCCGTTCTCTTTTGACAAGCTTTTCCAGTATACCGGAATACATGTGTTATTGCAAGTATATTTTTCACTTTTTTATTAATTCTTTTTATTCTTTTTATTGATTTTTTTATTATTTTTTTTAATTAATCCGAAAAAAATCACACAGTTATTTATATATGAGAGTCTTTTAATTATACTCATCATATACAAATATACTGTGTGATATTATTGGGACAATTTTAATTATATGGTATGATATTGTGGTCAAAAGGTAGTGGTCAAAAGGTATTTTGCCCCCGACTCATGTATACGGATTGCTCCATCGCTTTGCAATTTACGCAATCCCTACATCATGGTATAAGTATCAAAGTTTTTACTTTAACGACTTTTTGACTTTTGACAATTGATTCTACTTATTCCAATGAAGCTTATGCAGTTCACCTGACAGCCGCATATCCTTAAAAGCATGCTGTCTTAAAGCTTCATATGCAACTATTGCAACTGAGTTGGACAGATTGAGTGATCTTATATCTCCTATCATCGGTATTCTTATACATGTATCTTCATTATCTACAAGTATATCCTCTGGTATTCCCGCACTTTCCTTGCCAAACATTATATAGCAGTCATCTTCATAACACACATCGGCATAAGTCTTATGTGCTTTAGTGGTAGCCATATATATTTTCGCACCTGGATTCTTTTTAAGAAAATCCTCATAATCATTATAAACAGTTACATCCAGTTTATCCCAATAATCAAGTCCTGCTCTTTTTAACATCTTGTCATTAATAGTGAAACCAAGAGGCTCTATAAGATGAAGCCTTGCGCCAATCGCAACACATGTTCTTCCTATATTACCAGTATTAGCTGGCATCTCTGGTTCATGTAATACTATATTAAGCATATTATTTAGTCCTTATTTTATTATTCTGTCTTGATTGCTATATCTAATTCGAGTGAAAATCCGCCTTCCGCCTGTATAGGAACACATATATTCTGTGCATACGTCTGTGTTATCGTCATTGAGCCCTGACATACAGTTGGAGGAGTTATATCAATAACTATACCCTTTGTCGAGAATATTGTCGCCGCATTACCCATAATCATGTTACCAAGCTCACTTATGGCACTTGTTGACATTGCATCAAGTTCTGTAACCGGCATCCCCATCATCATCTTAGAAGCAACATTAAGAGCGTTTTCATGTGGAAACGCCATCATAACCTGGCCTTTCATCTCTCCTGTAATACCTATCATAATAGCAATAACATCATTCTCAAACTCCGTTGTCTTAACATAAGGCTTTCCTATACTCATCTCAGTCTGACATATGTCTTTCATTATACTGGTTGTTGCCATCAGAAATGGATTAATAATATCTGCACTTATTCCTGCCATATTCTCTTCCTCCCGTCTATATACAGTTAATAGTTACGTTATTTACTATATACCAATCATAAAATATCTGCATGACAAGCTATTATTTTCTGTCCTGGATATTTAATCAGCCACACCTTAAATATTAAAAACATCTTTTGCGCAGCTGATTTCTTTTGCTGTACTTTCCAGCAGTCTCATGTGTATTCAACCCTTTTGGGTCTTGATATTGTTTATATATTGTTTATATAT
>JBNMGS010000274.1:0-3531 GCA_050872365.1 Lachnospira sp. | reverse complement strand
TCTGTATCCTATGGAATCAATACATTTTTTCATTGATAATTCCAGATGACTCTTAAGCGCTTCCTTATCTGTAAGATCAGCATTCTTATTCATAAGTATATCTTTAAGTCCGGTGAAACGCCCTGTGAGCTCCCTGATATCTTCATCGGTGTATTCTTTCGCTACACCTTCTGATGATGCCTTAGATAAAGCATCTGCCCCTGCCATATTTTCAGTATAAAATTTAGAGAAATTATTCTCCCAGTTATACACAAGCTCTGTGTATCTTTTATCAGCATTATCCTTGTATTCATTAGCCTTTATGTACTCTTCCCTTGATTTATCAAGATGTGCTGCGCACTCTATTATTGTGCGTTCTGCTTTTGCAAGCTTGTCATTATATATCTTTAGCTGACTCTGCTCATCAGATATTTCCTCATACAATACCACAACATCTTTTAAACCTTCCATCTGCCAGTCAAGTTTCTCTGACTGTTTTCTGAAATCATCAAGTTTTTCTGTATCTTCCTGCTTTTTTTCTTTATGTGCATCTACACTTCCATCAATCATAGAAAGCTGCTCCTTAACATAAGCAAGCTCTTCCTTTGCATTCTCAACTGCCTTTATGTGAGCATTTCCCGCAATAGCCTCATATTTTACAACAAATGTATAATCTTCCCATACTATCTGTTTTCTCTCACTCAACTTATGCATAGATGCACTTATGTTATCAAGTTCTTCACCTGATGACATAATCTCTACATTTCTTCCTGCATCGTCTCTTAAGAAATCCATGTTCTTAAACGCAAACACAATCATATCTTTATTTATGTGAGTTTCAGTATCCTTTAATATCTTCTCACTGATAACCGGATATATCTGGGTGCCTCTTCCAAATGCACTAAGGGCATCATTATTTTTTACCCTGTCGAAGTCATTCTTAATCACAAATCCATATTCGGCAAAAGGAATTCTTTTTAACAGCTCTTCACGCTCAGATTCGTTAAGCTGTGAAACCCATTCATGGCCTTCAACTACATCTTCACCATACGTATTACAAAGATAATCTTTAAACACATTTCTTTCAGGGCTATCCATATAATATGAACCAGCCTTCAATGCTTCTATATACTTATTAAGCTTATCATATTCCCTGGATTGTTCGTTATATTCTGTATTCATCTTCGTGTATGCTGCAAGTATAGTTTCATCCAGATCATCCGCCAGCTTCACTCCATATACACGTTCTATATCTGAAAGCCTGTCAGCATTATCTCTTAACATCTGAGACTGCTCATCCATCCTTGAGATGTTTTCTTCAAGCAGTTTCTTGCGTGTCTTAAGAAGATTAATCTGTTCCTGTACCTTATATATCTGTTTCGTATCTTCTTCGATTTCTTTCTGGATATTATCTATATCCGCATTAAGATCTGCCATATGACCGCTGCATTTTTCAAGCTCTTCGCCTGCCGTATCTGCAACAAGTATTCCGTATTTTTCACAAAGTTTTTGTTGTTTTATCTCATTTTTGCCTATTTTTTCCTGCAGATTATCCCTTAAACCTAAAACAACTGCACAATCCTTTTCAGCATTCCTGTGATTATCCTTTGCCTCTTCAAGCATATCGTAAGCCTGCTTCTCCTCCTGTGCTGCAGTCTGTGTCATATCTCTAAACTCTTTAATATGCTTTTCATAATACACTTTATACTCACCTGCAAGCTCTGCAAGCTCAGATGTTATATCCTCATCTTCTCTCATCCTGTTATCAAGTGCAGTATCAACCTTAAGCAGTTCTTTTTCATATTCTATATAATCGCAGTAATCATTAGCCGATTCCATAAGCATCAGACGTTTCTTTACATCTTCTATCCTGCTTTTTTTCTGAGCCAGAACATCTGTTGAATTCTTTACAAGTGTTTCTATCTCTCTTAATGACTTCTTCTCAGACATCACCTTCGCAACTGCAATATTTTTCTTCTTTTCTTCTAGTTCCTGTACTGTATCAGCATTCTTTTTTTCATGTGCATCAAGCTCTGCCTGTTTATCCGATGCCATCTTTATAGCTGATGCATACATTGCATATAATGATTCTTCTGTCTTTTTCTTATTTTTATAAAATTCATCATATGTACCTGCATATTCCTTAAAGCGGTTCAGTGCTTCCATCTGGTTATCATAATTGCTTATCTGGCTGTTCTTTCTTGAAAGCTCTATAAGCTTATCCTTTATGTCAAGAAGTGTCTGCGCCATCATGGCATCATCATTATCCACTGACAACCTGTTGTTATAGGACTTCTGTATAATCTCCTCTATAAGAAGGTCTTCTACGACCTTACGGCTTGTCCTGTAGTTAGTTTCAAAATATGTTCTTACATGACCCTCTGTTTTATTAATTCCTCTAACTATTTCCCATGCACTTTCGTATATTCCATATTTTGATATAAAGCTCTGATAATCACCTTTTTTGTCAAATATATGAACCTCTATGCCATTATCCTCTTTGGTTACATCTCTTAAGTAAGCCTTTAATTCATTATAAGTAACTTTCTTTCCATCATGTGCAAGTGGAAGATTCTTTATATCATTTGCTCCAAACTGTTTGTAGAATATGCAATAATTAAAATATTCTATACTTGTATTATCTGACTCTTCTCTTTCCTCCGCACTCCCTGCTTTTCTTGCACAGAAACCTGTAGTCATATATCTATAGCCATCTCTCTGGCAATGCGAATCCAGTTTCCACTCCACAAGCGAATGTATACATGTATTACCACTGCCTTTTCTAAAAAGCTTCTCTATTGGCTGTTTCTCATCAAGAGTACAGTTTGGTATCATATTCTGCATAAGAAGCAGCATAAGAAGACTCTTACCACCACCGTTAGCAAGATCATATATTGTGTTTCTGCAATTAAAACGCATCATGAAATCATCATAAAACTGCGTGCCAAAATTATATTTTACATTATTTACCCTGACTCTGTTAATCTGTGGCATATATACCTCCTTGTTTTTACGAAGTAAAAATGCGACTGCTCTTGCAGGAGCAGAGGTATATTTACCTCCTTGTTTTTACGAAGTAAAAATCCGAGCTCCTTGCGAGGAGAGGTATTTACCTCCTTGTTTTTACGAAGTAAAAATCCGAGCTCCTTATTTTATCCCTGCATAAGCTCCGCCATACGTCCTTTATATTCATCAAAATAATTCTCTATAAGCGCCTTAAACCTGTCCGTTGGATAGAATCTGTTCTGTGCTTCCATAAGAAGTTCCTGCGATACGCAGAAGTTAAGCGCTATCTTAACAAAACCTGTTTTGGAGTTCTTCGCCGCTCTTACATCTGCTGTGTCATTGACAGTTATTACAGGAAGAGAATCCCAGCTTAGTGCTATCTGTTTAAAGCTGTTCTCCTCAATATCATCTATAATCATTCCTGACTTTCTGTCTATTATGGATGATACTGAAGAATCAACATTTTTCACAATATCTTCAACTCTTACGAATTCAGCATATGTTGTACTTGTTGAATCTGTATAAAATTCTGTAATTATATTATAT
>JBNMGS010000273.1:0-3535 GCA_050872365.1 Lachnospira sp. | reverse complement strand
GTGTTAGTGTCAATTTATTTCTCATAAAAATAGTGTACTTATGCGCGTACTTACGGCTTTTCTTGCATATTCAGATATCTGCATAATATTTTTAATATAAAATGTATTCCTATGGGACTTTATATGTTGTTCTTCCAAGCTCTATTTTATCCTCACCGCTCTGTATCACGGCTACTTCATCCTTAGAAACCACATTTTTCTTAGGTATCTTTATCATAGTGCTGCTTATAAGCTCAGACTCAACCTCTTTGTCGTTGATGAGCACCTTGCTGAAGTCGTTGAAGTTCTTCCCTGCCACGCACACATAATCCTTATAATTGTATACCTCATCGATAGTTATATCTTCTATTCCCATCTTAAGGTCTGTCGCCACATATGGTATCTCGCCATTATATATCTGTTTGTCACCATAGAGTATATCATATTCAAGTATCTTAAGCTGCTTTAAATAATCTGCATCATTATGCTTTGTCTGATGAAACTTCATAATATAGCCCTCAGATATGCCAAGCCTCTCAAACACTGCTGATGATAGCTGATACGCCTGTAAGTCCATATCCTTCTTTCCCATACCTATATTAGACCATATAAAATACTCCGTCTGGTATATGTCGCCATTTTCCATAGTATCATCTGTGAAGCTGAAGGTTGGAAGGTGGTCGCCATACATAACAAGCACTGTTTCCTCTTTTCTTCTCTCAAGCATATCTACAAGTTCACCGATAAATGAGTCCATCTCATGCACCTGATTGACATAATATTCAAACTGTGTCTGTTCCTCCGGATTAAAAAAGTGGGATACTTTTATCGATGTGTTATAGCCCTCCGGCATAACCTCCGGATAATCGCCATGTCCCTGCACTGATATAGTAAATATATAATCCCTGCCATCTGTAGAATCAAGAGTTTTCTTTATCTGCGGAACAAGCATTTTATCCTTAGCCCAGCCAAGCGGTGTTTTCTGATAGTCGCTGTCCATATACTCTATTGATGTAAATGTATCATATCCCAGATGTGAGAATACCTTGTATCTGTCATAAAATGTTGCATCATTATTGTGTATGGCGTGCGTTGAATATCCTATCTTCTTAAGGTCATATGCCGCCGACTCACACGTTTTTGACTGCATTACTGTCCTGTAAGGATATTCTCCCGGTCCAAAGTCATCAAGATTGACTCCTGTCTGCACTTCAAACTCTGTATTAGCAGTACCCGCACCAAAGCATGGAACTGACAGATAGCCTGACGAATACTCACTTCTTAACCTGTCAAAGTTCGGTGTCGGATTAGATGAAAACTCCACACCCTTTACAAGCTTAGGGTCAAAGAATGACTCAAGCTGCACAAATATGATATTAGGTGTCTTAACCGACACTTCATCCGATGTATCTAAGTCTGTTTCATCCAAATCCTGCTTCAAGCTGTCCATGTACTCCTCCGAATACTCCTTAGACTTGCTTATGCCCCTGTCCTTTATACTGCTTGTAAAACAGTACGCCACGCCATAATTCTGATATGCGTGCGCAAGATTTCCAAAATGTGTATCCACACGTCCGTTAAGAATAAGAGCTGCTGTATATGAATATGTAAGCAAGAATACTATTCCGCACTTAAATATCGCAGCTATATAAAACTTTCTTCCAGTAACTGACGGCTTATATTCCTTTGCCTTTCTCCATAAAACAACAAGTCCTGCTATAACAAGTATAACGCCTACCGCTATAAGTATCATTTCAAATATGTTGATATACAGCGGTATAACCTTGATTGCATCTCTTATAAGGTATATATCCATCGCCGTAAACGGAGTCTTTCTTGAACACAACACCATAAAGTTGACTATTGCTATTATCATCCATACTACTGAAACTACCGAATACACAAATATTCTTTTCTTAAAAAAGTATGCAACCGACATAGTCGTCATTATAATCATTGTGTTCATAAGAAAGATAGCAGGACTTGTGAATATACTCAAAAGTCCTGTTACCCCTCTTTTATTAAGACATTCCATCACAATATTGATAATTACTGAATATACGAACATATGACTCAGTTCGTAACTCCATATTTTATTAATTACCGACTTTATTCTGTCCATCTTTTTTTATCTTTTCCAATAATACCCTTGCCTTTTCCTTAATACTGACAGGTGCGGTTCTTGATGTTATAATTGAACCAGCATACTTTTTAGCATTATCATAATCCTGACACTTAAGTCCAAGACTTGCTAAAAGATAATTCACTGTATTCTCATCCATACCGCATATAGGAGGGTACTCTGTAGAAACAGCCTCCTTGAAACCATTATAAGCATCCTCAATATACTCAAGCTGAGACTTAAGATGCTGCTTTGCTATATTATTATCTGCTTTCTGCCTTATAAGCTCTGTAACACGTCCCTCATAAAGCCATGCAAGCCTTAAACACAAATATGCACTTTCACTTATCCTGGTACCTACAAGCATTTCACTAAGAAGTGCCATCTTGCAGCGTCTTATCGCCACATCATATGAATAGTAATCCTCAGTCTTCCATGTGACCTGAAACTTTCCTTCAACCGACTCTTTAAGTGCTGCTCGCTGCTTTGGCGTAAGCTTTCCATATATTCTTGGAACTGCTGCATAACCACAATGTGGACACATTATTACATCATACTTGGTACAATCAATTCCCGTATATAAAGGCTTTAAGATTTCATCTGTACCTTTGAATCTCGCTTTACCTATCCTTACCTGCTTTGATGTAAATTCTTTATTACACACAATGCATGTAAACTTTTTATCGTACAGATATTCGCTTTCCTGTTTTTCTATCATATTATTACCCTATATGAAATATATGACCATATGAGTTAGCCCGTAACTCCATATTTTATTAATCAACCGTTTTATTCTGCTCCTCTTCTATAACATGTTCTAGTAATATTCTGGCCTTTTTCTTAATAGTATCCGAAGCTGCTTTTGAAACTACTATTAAACTGATATTTTTTCTAGCATTATCATAATCCTTACATTTATATGCAAGACTTGCCAAAAGATAACATAACGTAATTTCATTCATACCGCATATCGGAAGATATTCTGTGGAAACAGCCTCTTTAAAACCATTATAGGCTGACTGAATGTACTCAATCTGGGACTTAAGGTACTGTTTTGTTATATTATCATCTGCTTTCTGACTTATAAGCTCTGTAACGCGGCCTTCATAAAGCCATGCAAGTCTTAAGCACAGATACGCACTTTCACTTACTTTTGTACCTATAATCATTTCATTAAGAAGTGCCATTTTGCAGCGTCTTATCGCCACATCATATGAATAACATTCTCCATCTTCCCATGTACTCTGGAACTTTTCTGCAACTGACTCCCTGAGCGTTGCACGCTGCTTTGTTGTAAGCTTTCCATATTTTCTTGGTATTGCTGCATATCCACAGTGTGGACACATAATTACATCATACTTTGTGCAGTCAATATCAACATATAAAGGCTTTAGTATCTCACCTGTCCCTTTAAATCTTGCCCTGCCTGTCCTT
>JBNMGS010000272.1:0-3561 GCA_050872365.1 Lachnospira sp. | reverse complement strand
GTACCAATAACACCGGCAACATTAGGACCCATAGCATGCATCAGAAGGAAGTTAGAAGGGTCTGCCTCAGAACCAACCTTCTGTGGAACTCTGGCCGCCATAGGAACCGCAGATACACCTGCTGAACCGATAAGTGGATTAACTTTACCATGTGTAGCTTTACACATAATCTTACCAAATACAACACCTGCCGCTGTACCAAAACAGAAAGCTATAAGACCAAGTGCAACAATCTTTAATGTATCAAGATTAAGGAATGCTTCTGCACTTGTTGTAGCACCTACTGATGTACCAAGTATAATAACTACAATATACATAAGTGCATTAGATGCTGTTTCTGTAAGCTGCTTAACAACTCCTGATTCTCTGAATAAGTTACCAAGCATAAGCATACCTACAAGTGGTGCTGTTGTTGGAAGTATAAGTACAACAACTATTGTAACTACGATAGGGAAAAGGATTTTCTCAAGCTTAGATACAGGTCTTAACTGTTCCATCTTGATTTCTCTTTCTTCCTTAGTTGTTAATAACTTCATAATAGGTGGCTGTATAATAGGTACTAAAGACATATATGAATATGCTGCAACTGCAATAGGACCCATATACTTAGTCTGTCCAAGCTTACCAGCAAGGAAGATAGATGTAGGACCATCTGCTCCACCGATGATAGATATAGCTGCGGCAGCCTTATCTGGGAATCCCATAAATATAGCCATTATATATGCTGCAAAGATACCAAACTGTGCAGCTGCTCCTAAAAGGAAGCTCTTAGGGTTGGCAATAAGTGGACCAAAGTCTGTCATTGCACCAACTCCAAGGAAAATAAGTGATGGAAGAATACTCCATTCATCTAATAAGTAAAAGTAATGTAATAAACCACCTACTCCATTACTTGAATCTTCAATAGACAACATGATATCCGGGAAAAGATTAACAAGTAACATACCAAAAGAAATAGGTACTAAAAGCAGAGGTTCATATTCTTTTTTAATCGCCAAATACATGAAAAACAGTGCAACCAGAACCATCAGATAATTACCCCATGTGAGGTTAAAGAATGCTGTCTGGTGTACGAGGTTTCCCAATGTTGATAAAATATATTCCATTTTTTACCTCCGTATATTATCTCTACGCTTCTTAATTGATATATGGCTATCAATTAGTTCATAGAAACTAATACTTTACCTGACTCTACAGAATCACCTGCTGCACATTCAACTGTTGCAACTGTACCATCCTGTGGTGCACAGATTTCATTTTCCATCTTCATAGCTTCAAGAACAACTAAAACGTCACCCTTCTTTACGGCTGCGCCTGCTGCTGCATTAACCTTAAGAATCTTACCTGGCATAGGTGCGTTAACTTTAACTGCGCCCTGTGCGCCTGCTGGTGCTGCTGCCTTAGGTGCTGCCTTTGGAGCTGCTTTAGGTGCTGCTGCCTTAGCTGGTGCACTGCTTCCTGTTCCTTCTTCTACAGTAACATCATATACATTACCATTAACTGTTATTGTATAATTCTTCATAATTATTTCCTCCTGCTATTAACCTTTCTGATTGAACGAACAACAAGTCCGTCTGTAGATGTATTCTCTGATGCTGCAATAGCTGCTGTTATAACAGCAATAAGTTCAAGGTCATCTACCTCTTCGTCCTGTTCCTCATTAGAAACTATCTGTGCTATTGCATTATTAACACCCTGAGCATCTGCTGATGCATCATTCTTAGCTTTTTTCCTGTTTTCAAAAACACTAATATACTTAAACAAGCCTATTATGAATGAAATAAATATAAGTACTATAAATACTGTACCCATACCTATGATTGTGTTCATAACTGCCTTAGACATCTTCTGTCCTGTTGTATATGATGGATTGATAGCACCATTTTCAAGTGAAAAATCATCATTTATAACAAATTCGAATGATACTTTATCATTCTTCTCATAA
Source organism: Lachnospira sp. (assembly GCA_050872365.1). Lineage (GTDB taxonomy): Bacteria > Bacillota > Clostridia > Lachnospirales > Lachnospiraceae > Lachnospira. Next base: position 1,616 of record JBNMGS010000272.1, on the reverse strand, counting down.
GCCGCATCAACTGTTATAGTACACAACTTACCGGTATCCTTGTTAAGTGCTATATTAATAGTTCCAATACTCTTAAGAGCACCAAGTTCTCCTCTTGTACTAATCCAGCTGTTATAGAATCCTATAGTCTTAGCTGTAAGACCATCCTGATCAACAATGTACTGCTTTCCATTAACCAAAGCAAGTGGTAAAGCTGATTCTGCATCTGATGTTATCTTAGCTGAATCATTCTGATCAAGATATGTAATCATATCAGTTGTCCAGTCATTTAAATATGACTGATACACCTGGATAATCATATTCTTACGTTCTAACTTTGCGCTTGTTGTTGATATAGTACCATTAGATGAATCGCAGGCTGTCATGCAGAATACACATACAAGCAGTGAAAATAACACTAAGAACTTTTTAATATTAACTTTCTTCATATTATCACCTCTTTATTATACTGTACCATGCTTCTTATCTGCACGAACCTCTCTTTTATCAAACAACATTTCAAATGCTGCTACAACATACTTTCTTGTATCTTCTGGATTAATAATAGTATCAACATAACCTCTTGCAGCTGCCTGATCAACGCTTGACTGTAAAGCTGCATATTCTGCTGCCTTTTCATTAATAGTTGATGTAACATCCTTAGAAGCTGCAATATCGTCAGCATACATAATCTTGGCTGCTAATGAAGCATCCATCATACCGATACTAGCCTGTGGCCATGCGTATACCATATCTGCACCTATTGACTTAGAATTCATAGCTACATAAGCGCTGCCATAAGCTTCACCTGTAATGACATTTACCTTTGGAACATCTGCATTAGAAAATGCATATACAAGCTTGGCTGCTGCCTTAGCTATTGTTCTTTCTGACTTAACTGTAGCTTCAAAGCCCTTAACGTTAGTAAGTGTAAGAACTGGTATTTCAAATGCGTTACAAAATGTAACGAATTCTGCTGCCTTATAAGCACCTGCTGTTGTAAGTACTGGTGCAAATTCTTCTGACTTTTCACCATTCTCATCAAAAAGAGCTGTTCTGTTGGCTACTGCACCAACTGTAACTCCGTCAACAAGAATGAATCCTGTAACCATCTCTTTAGCATATTCAGCCTTAACTTCTACAAATACACCATCATCTGAAATATCTGTAAGTGCAAGTGATGGATCAGCTATCTCTGCTGCCATATCAGCACACACTCTGTTAAGATCATCCTGATTATCAGTACATACTGTACCTTCAGCGTTATTAGATGGAAGCATAGATACAAGCTGTCTTACTCCGTTTGCGATAGTTTCTTCATCTCCAACGAAATCTGCAACACCTGCTTCTGCCATATACTTAGCACTTGATGTATCAAGCTTGGACTCGTAATTGCCATCTAATGCGTTAGGGCTGTTAACAAATAACTTAGCCTTCTTTTCTTCAACAAATACGAAATCTGAAAGTTCTGCAAGTACGGCAAGACCACCGCCACATTCGCCATATACGGCTGTAATCTGAGGAATAATTCCTGAAGCAAGTGACATATTCTTATAGATTTCACCGAAACCATTAAGTGCATCTGTTGCTTCCTGAAGTCTTAAACCTGCGCAGTCAATCAGACCTATCACAGGAGC
>JBNMGS010000271.1:0-3565 GCA_050872365.1 Lachnospira sp. | reverse complement strand
TGTTACTATAGATAAAGGCAGTGATAATATCATAAATGAAAGCAATATTGTAATAGATGAAAGCAATAATGTAATAGATGAAAGCAATAATGTAATAGATGAAAGCAATAATGTAATAGATGGAAGTAATAATGTAATAGATAAAAGTGATAATATCAACGTGGATATAGTTACATCTATATTTATAGGTGGAGGAACGCCATCTGTAATAGATGCGGCCGATATAAAAGACATTATTGAGACAGTAAAATGTAATTACAATGTCAGTGATGATGCAGAAATAACGATAGAATGCAATCCTGGAACACTGGATGAAAGAAAGGCAGACATATATCGTCAGGCTGGCATAAACAGAATAAGCTTCGGCTTGCAGAGTACAGATAATAAAGAGTTAAGAATGCTTGGCAGAATACATACCTATGAACAATTTCTGGATAGCTTAAGGATAGCTGAAGAGGCTGGTTTTGATAATATTAATATAGATCTGATGTCGGCACTTCCGGGACAGACAATTGAAAGCTTTAAGTCTGTACTTAACACAGCAATATCGCTTGGAACGAAGCATATATCAGTATATAGCCTTATAGTTGAGGATGGTACAGAACTTTCAGAAAATATAGATAAGTATCCTAAGATACCATCTGATGAAGATGACAGGGATATGTATCATATAACTAAAGAAATACTTGCGGAAGCTGGATATGAGCAATATGAAATATCTAACTATGCAAAGACCGGATACGAATGCAGGCATAATCTGAAATATTGGGAGAGGTGCAATTATATAGGATTTGGCATAGGAGCTGCTTCTTTATATGGCAATATCAGATATACGAATATTTCTGATATAAACAGATATATGGATGTATTATTGGGCGTAAATGATGATAAAACTCTGATAAATGAATGTGGTGATAATCAATATACCGATGAAATATCACACATAAGAATGAATGTAGAAGAACTGACAAAGACAGATGAAATGTCTGAATATATGTTTCTTGGCTTAAGGAAGACAAAGGGGATAGATATCGCAGATTTTAAAGAAAAATTTGGATGTGATATATATGATATATATGACAAGCCTATAAAAGAAAATATAGCGGCAGGATTACTCATACAGAAAGATAATTACTTATATCTATCCCGGAGAGGAATAGATATAAGCAATACAGTAATGTCTGATTTTGTCTGAATATAAATGAGCAAATAAAGAAAAATATACAAAATTATGTTGTTTTCGGATTTGCTTATTTATAGTATTTAACTTATACAGTCTGGTATTTTTAATTACTAAAATATTTTAACTTTTTAAGAAACTGGCGTGGAGTCATTCCTGTAAAGGATTTGAATTCTCTTTGAAAATGCGCCTGGTCCGAATATCCTAACCCTGTTATATAGGCACTGTTGTTTTGCTTCTTGTAAGACAACATATTATGAAGTACATTTTCAAAACGTATGGTTTTGCAGTAATCTTTAGGAGACATTCCAAGTGTTTCATTGAACATTCTTAATATATGTCTTTCGGAGTAACCAAGGCTTATGGCGAGTTCAGATATATGAATGTTGCCATAAGTCTTTTTTACCATGTCAGTTAGTGTTATCATATTATCGGGTATGTAGCAGCACTGTTTGGCTTTTTTTAAGAAAGCATCAAACATAGTGATATGTTCTGCAAAATCATTGCTTGTTTTAAAGTTCCTTATAAGTTCATATTCATAAGAATCTGGTGTAGGAATATATTCGAATATTTTATTAGTAAGGCTTGAAGGATATGTATTCTTAGAAATACCTCTGGCAAAGTAAGAACATATGTCATCAAAGCACACACCGAAATAATGTTCATAATTGCCAAAATCATACTGCCTTTTTTTGATAGCTGGTCCGACACAGTAGAATATAGCGTTATTATCAGAATGATTATAGCCTATAATCCATTCTGTGTGAGCGCATGGTATAAGAGTAGAGTCTTTTGAATTAATAGCACTTTGTGTTGGAAGTGCAGATAATTCATATACGAACATGGATTCATGAATTTTTTTGTGTTTATCAGTTTTTGTTAAAAATTCGGATTTAATGTTGATATCGGGACTAAATAATAATGGCTGATACATATGTCTGCCATGATAGTTAAGTATATTCTTTTTGTTAATTATTGTGTCCGTTGATTTATTATTCATACGTGTTCTCCTCGGATTGTTAAAATTATTTATAGAAGTATAACCAATGATTATGGTCACAGCACATGATTGCCAAAGTGCATACTATAATGTATAAAGTATTAAAGTTTAATATGTATTACTTATATTACTTATGAATTCAGAACTATATTTATAGTCATAATTTCAAACAATTTAAATTGAATCAATCAAGAAAATCATAAGTTTATAAAATAATAATAAAACAAATATTAAAAAAGTCAACAAATATGTCTGATTTTTTCAATAAATATAAAAAAAGAGATGTATAATTAACAACATAATTGAAAAACAGAGAACACAAAGGCGTGTGACTACTTATAACTTATAAGTGGTTACACGCCTTTTTGATTTATTACATATTATTCGTTATTTATTCATTATTCACTTTATGTTTAATGTTTATGTATAGAGATAGTCAGATATGTAAAAGTCATAATGTTACGCCGCGGGTAATAAGTGTTGTTTTGTATTTCAGTTGTCTGATGGAAACTGATCAACTTCATTGGACTTCCAAGAAAAAGAATTAGGGAGGAAAAGGTTATGGCAGTAGAACAGATAACTAATCTGATAAGTGAACAGACATTTGGGATTTGGTTCCTTATCGGTGCTGCACTCGTATTTTGGATGCAGGCAGGATTTGCAATGGTTGAAACAGGCTTCACAAGAGCTAAGAACGCAGGTAACATTATTATGAAGAATCTTATGGACTTTTGTATAGGAACAGTAGTGTTCATATTCATAGGATTTAGTTTGTTACTCGGTGAAGATTTATTTGGTTTTATTGGAAAACCTGGATTTGATATATTTACAGCTTATGATAATTTTGATTTTTCAAGCTTTGTATTTAACCTGGTATTCTGTGCAACAACAGCAACAATAGTATCAGGAGCTATGGCAGAAAGAACAAAGTTCCTTTCATACTGTGTATATTCTGGTGTTATATCAGCACTTGTATATCCAATCGAAGCACACTGGATATGGGGTGGCGGCTGGTTAGCACAGTTAGGATTCCATGATTTTGCTGGTTCTTGTTGTATACATATGGTAGGTGGTATTTCAGCTATCATAGGTGCTAAGATACTTGGACCACGTATTGGCAAGTTTGTTAAGGATGAAAAGGGTAAGGTAGTAAAGGTAAATGCGTTTCCCGGACACAGCATACCTCTTGGAGCGCTCGGTGTATTCATATTATGGTTCGGCTGGTATGGCTTCAACGGCGCTGCTTGTACTTCAATCGAAGATCTTGGATCAGTATTCCTTACAACAACAATATCACCAGCAGTAGCAACAGTAACATGTATGATATTTACATGGATTAAGTATAAGAAGCCTGATGTTTCAATGTGTCTTAATGCTTCACTGGC
>JBNMGS010000270.1:0-3577 GCA_050872365.1 Lachnospira sp. | reverse complement strand
GGAGACAGCGATTATTTTACAATTAAGGCTACAGATAGTAAATCTGTAACAACAGATTCAAAGGTAAAGACATTTAGTGATGATACAAAAATTGATCAGGTTATCAAGATGGGTTCAGGAAATCAGGGTAATATAACACAAAGATCAATTTCATTCACGGTAAGTCCTGATTCTACAGCAAGCGTTAAAATTTATGGAATAGCAAGCGGTGGAAAAAAGGACGAAGGAAATTATACAGTAATAGGTTTATATGATGAGGCAGGAGAACTTATTGCAAAGTCAGAGAATATAATAGCCGGTGAAACACCAGTAACAACATTCTCAATAGAAAAAGCAGGAACATATTATATTAATGATTATAAAGCAGATGATGCAACAGCTGCATATAAGGGTCTTAATATATATGGTGTAGTTGTTACAGAAAAAACAGGTGGTTCACAGCCAGTAGTAAGAAAGGCCTGGTCAGAAGTAGCTGCTCCTGAATTAGGCACACTTACATTAAAAGAAGGAAATTCATCAGTAATAGTTATCCCATATACAATGGTAATTGGTAATGATGGTGCTGATATGGTAACTGTTACAGTAAAAGATAGTACAGGTAAGGTAGTACAGGAAATTAAGTCAACAGCAGAAGGCACTTCTGGTACAAAGGAGTTTACACCATCGGCTAGTGGAGATTATACTTTTTCAATAAAAGCAAGCAGATCTGGTGAAGAAGATAAGTTGGGAACAGATGTTGTTTATAAAGGTTTTGTTAAGGAATTATCAACATCAAGTATAAACAGCGTTTACAACAAGGGTAACGGAAGTGTTGGCGTCGAGTGGTCAGCAGTTGCAGAAGCTACATCATATGTTGTTGAATATTCAAACGATGGTAAAAACTGGGCATCATTAGATGCAACAGATAAGACAGAAGCTACTATAAAGGGACTTACAGTAGGTTCAGAATATTCAATCAGAGTAGTTGCTAAGAGAGGTGATGACTCAACAATTTCTAAAGAAACAACAATCAAGATAACAAAGGAAGCACAGCAGAAGTGGGGACAGATTACCTATGGTAATGGTGCCAACGCATCTAAGGATAGCTTCACAGGTTCAGCTAACGATGGAAAGGTAACTATCAAGAGTGCAAGCGGTAAGTTAGTTCCAGCTTCATTCGATGGAGTGTCATTCTATTATACAGCGGTTCCTGCATCACAGAACTTTACATTAAGAGCAAAAGTAACAGTTGATTCTTGGACATTATCTAATGGACAGGAAGGTTTTGGTCTTATGGCTACAGATAAGTTAGGTGGTTCTGGATGGAACAACTCATACATGGCAGTAGCTTCTAAGGCAGAATATTACTGGAATGAAGAAACAAAAGAAGTAACAACAGATAGTTCAGCAACAAAGGTAACTCAGAAGATTGGTCTTATTGCACAGGAAAAGACAGGTGTGACAAAGGATAATATTGCAGCAATTGAAGCTAATGATACTGCAACAGTTCAGAACAATTTCAAGTCAACATCATATCCTCTTGACCAGAGATATCCAGAGGCTAAGAACATAATAGGTAACTCTACTAATACACCAGCAGATGCTGGAAATATTACAGAGATGTATCTTACAATACAGAAGAATAATACAGGTTATTTTGTAACATATGAATCAGCAGATGGTTCATACTCAACAACAAAGAAGTATTATGATACAAAGGCGCTTGAGAGAATAGATTCAGATTATGTATATGCAGGTTTCTTTGCATCAAGAAATGCAACAGCAACATTCTCAGATATAACATTTACAACAATTGATGCTAAGGATGATGCAGCAGCAGAAGAAAGACCTATAGAAAAGGTAGCTGTTAATACTTATGTACAGTCTGCAACAGCAACAGGCTCAGCTGATTATGAATTCTTATTCTCAGCTAACTGTGATGGTTCATTAACAATTGAAGATGCAAACGGTAACGCTATTGCTTCAGATGTAGAAGTTGCTGCTAATACACTTGTTAAGCCAGCTAATGTGACACTTAATAAGGGTAAGAATGCTTATAAGATATACTTCACACCAGCTGAGGGATATCATCCAAATGGTGAATATTCAGCAATGGAATCATACGATACAGTAGTTATTGAACATACAGTAACATACAAGACATTTGGCGAAGCAGGTCAGTCTATCTGGGTTGCTCCAGATGCTAAGGGTTCAGGTGCTAAAGATGATCCTATGAGTATCTATGATGCAGTTAAGTATGTAATGCCTTCACAGCAGATTGTTCTTAAGGAAGGCACATATAAGCTTGAATCACCATTAAAGATAGCAAGAGGTATCAACGGTACAGCAGATCAGATGATTTATATGGTTGCTGACCCAGATGCAGCTACACGTCCGGTTATAGATTTCCAGGGACTTTGTACTGGTATGACTATAGGTGGTGATTACTGGTACTTCAAGGGATTTGATGTAACTGGTTCAGCAGATGGACAGAAAGGACTTCAGGTTTCAGGCAGCCATAATACATTAGATCAGATTGAAACATATCACAATGGTAACACAGGTCTTCAGATTAGTAGATTAAATACAACAGATACATATGCTGAATGGCCTTCATACAACTTAATTCTTAACTGTACATCATATGGTAATGCAGATAAGGGTTATGAAGATGCAGATGGATTCGCAGCTAAGCTTACAGTAGGTGACGGTAACGTATTCGATGGTTGTATCGCTCATCATAATGCAGATGATGGTTGGGATCTTTTCGCAAAGGTTCAGACAGGTTCTATCGGTTCAGTAACTATCAAGAATTCTATAGCTTATGCTAACGGATATCTTGAAGATGGAACTAACGCAGGTAATGGTAATGGTTTCAAGATGGGTGGCGACAGCATGCCTGGTTCACACGTACTTGAAAACTCAATAGCATTTGGTAACAAGGCTAAGGGTATTGATTCTAACTCTTGTCCAGATATCAAAGTTAAGAATTGTACAACTATTAATAATGAGGGTGCTAACGTAGCATTCTACACAAACTCAGCTAAGAACACAGATTTTGAAGCTACTGGATTAATCTCATTCAGAACAGCTAATGAAGATGTTGCGGAGAATATCAAGCCAGTTGGATCACAGGATACAACAAAGATATATAAGGCAACTAACTTCTATTGGGATGTAGCTTCTAAGACTTCATTCAATACACCAGCTGCTGGTGAAGCAGTAACAACAGTTTCAGCAGACTGGTTTGCAAATCTTGATTACTCAGCTATCTTAAATGGTCATGTATCAGTAGCTGGTATTACAAGAAGTGCTGATGGTACAATCGCACTTGGCAATCTCTTTAAGCTTACAGACAAGGCTCCAGCAGGAATAGGAGCAGATTTCTCACCAGAGAAGTTAACTAAGTCAGCTAATATTGCTATTGGTGCCTCAGTTCCAGTACCAACAGGAGATAAGGCTAATACAATTCTTTATGTTGTATTAATCGTACTTAGCATTCTTGCTATCGGTGGTGTATGCTTCTATGAAGTAAAGAGAAGAAAGAATGTAATAAAATAAGATTATATCTTAATATACCTAATATATAGTATAAGGC
>JBNMGS010000269.1:0-3580 GCA_050872365.1 Lachnospira sp. | reverse complement strand
TTACAACAATGAATATATTTATTATAATACAATGAATATAAAATGCTATATATTAAATGTTTTTAATTTATTAATATTATATAAAATTATAATATATCATTTGATTGTTGACACAGTTATTGACACGTGAAGGTGTCGGAATGGAGAATAAAATTAATATGCTTAAATTGAGTCATATAAAGAAAGGGTATAATAAAAAAGATGTCCTTATAGATGTAGATTATACTTTTGAAGAGGGAAAGGTGTATTCGTTACTTGGAAGTGCAGGAGCTGGAAGGACAACCTTGTTTGAATGTATATGCGGCGATGTTCCGCTTGATTCAGGCAGCATGGAAATGCCGCAGAAAGTTAAGATATTTTATGCTAATAAACAGAGTGTATTACCGGTATATATAACCGGATATGAGTTTATAAGCATGTTGTGTGATATGAGTAGTGATAATATACATCCGGGAGAAATGTTTGAAAAGATCAGATTTAGTATTGAACAAAGAGATAAGCTTATAGCGGATTATACATTTGAGGAAAAAAAGCTTTTACAGCTTGCAGCAATACTGGTTATTAAGCCACATATAGTGTTGTTTGACGAACCACTGGATTATTGTAGTGAAGAGTATATTAATCTTTTTCTTAGTGTTATTAATTCGATTAAGTCAGACAAAATAATAATTATATCATCAGGTCTTTTAAAAATATCTTCGATGATATCTTCGGACACTATTGTACTTAATAATGGTGAATTTAATTATATTGACAAAGAAACTATGGCAATACCAGAAATAAGAAAAGCAGTATTAGATATATTAGGGGAGGCAGACAATGAAATTGTTTAAAAAGCTGTTTGCTGAAAAGTTGTTGAGATTTTATGAGGGAACAAATGCTGGAATCAGATATATAAGCATGGCTCCTGTTTTGAAAAATCATATAAAAAAGGAAACATTTTCAGAGAATTCAAAAGCAAGACTTGCAGTGGGAATTACTGCACAGTTTTTTATGGTATTATGGGAATTTATTAAGAAATTCTTATATGTACTGGTGCTTATATATATTCCATACAGGCTTATAAGTATAGAATGTCCACTTATAAAAGCTAATCAGGAGCTTACAATAATATATATGTTTATCATGTTGTCTATTATATGCGGAAGCCTTGCAAACAATATATTATTTACGATTGGTGACAGGGATTATCTTATGATAAAGGTTATGTTTGTAAGTCCATATATGAATTTCCTTGGAAAGCTTATATATAAGATGCTAACTGAATTTGTTTTTTATTTTATTATATTAAATATATTTGGTGTATCGCCACTGCATTCACTTATGTTGTGTATACTAACTATGTGTGTAAGACCAATAGGTGAAATGTTTGCAATTATGTCATTTGATCTTTTTATAGGAATATATGAGAATAGAAGTGTGTTTAATGGTACAGTGATGGCAGTATGCGTGCTTCTTGCTTATGGTGTACCTTTGTTTGCAAGAAGATTATCATATAACTGGATGTATGCTGTACATCCAGTTGTTATAATTATCTTTTTATTAGCAGGCGCGGGTGCCATGTATTTCTTATGGTGGTATAAGTATTACAGAAAGATAGTAAGAGAAGCTGTACATATGAAACATGAGTAATGTAAAAACATTACAGAACTTGAAGGTGAAATGACAGCAGAAACGTATATATAAAATATGGGTAATGCGAATGTATTGAAAGCATCAGTAAATGTAATGCAGTATTAGATTTATAGAGTGGATAGTCAGGGTAACACAATGTTTAAATCAGTATAAAATATTGGAAAATGGAGTGCAGTTGTGAAGAAAGTTGATAATAAAGAAAAAGAAAGAGAAAAAAGAAGATTAATTGCATTCAGAGTTATGATAGCATTATTGTGTCTTGGAGTGGCATTTGTTTTCATACGTTCATATTATTTCAGAAGCAAGCAGAATAATCTTGATATAAAGTCAAGATATACATTTACGATAGATATAGATGCATATGGTGATGAAATAACTGATCAATATCAGACAAAAGCTACTTCGTATGATGATTCCAATATTGTGAGTTCTGTCCCTGAAGTATATAATGTGGAAACGGAAAAAATAGCTCATACATGGATAAATGCATATATCAGGCAATATATGAGTGAATATCTTCCATCTAATAAATCTGTAAAGAAAATGAATATTGATAATATCGAAGTTCTTAATGAAGATGAGCATATAGCTCTTATAAGTTTTTCAGTTGTTTTAAAGAATACATCTTCTGATTATTTTCTTTCGTGGGATGGCATTACAGATAATGGAAAGTTAAAATGTGAATGGGTTATAGAATACTATATTGATGCACATGTTGATAACACAGCATCAGTATATGTAGCTTCAGCCATGAGTCCGGAGGAATATGGAATAGCAAAGTATAACGAGAAGACTGGAATATCAGCAAGCAAGGAAGATACAACGAATGCATCAACAGATTTACTTGCTAAATATGTTATAAGAGATAATATATTAAGTGTTACATATGACGGTGACGAACATTATACAACAGTACCGGTAGATGTTGAAAACCTTATGTTTGAAAACAACAGTTCAAGTACACTCAAAGAAGGCAGTTATATGATAACAACTTCTAAAACTGCTTTTATATATGGGGGAAAGACTGGTTTATCGGACAAGATGCCGGTAACAATATGCTATTCCAACGATAAGGGCGCAAACTGGACAACGTGTGAACTTGACAGCATATATAATGCTGAAGATTTTTATGTTGATTTTTTTGATGAGAATAAAGGCGTGGTTGTATGTGGATATGCAATGATAGATAATGATAAAGAATCTTACAGAATATATAGTACACAAAATGGTGGCGAAACATGGACAACAATAGGAAACGGGCCAGCCAATTACATGCTTAAGGGTATTATATATGTTGATGAAAATGTTGGATTCTTCTGTTTTAATTATACGGAAGGCATGGATGGTAATCTGTATATGACAAAGGATGGTGGTAAAACATTCTCAAAGGTAAGTCTTCCAGAGCAGGAGCTTGATAGTACAGCAAAGTATGAGACGGGAACATCATCACAATATCAGTCAGAAGAATTAAAATGGAGTGATGTATACAAGGAAGCTCTTGTACCAGTTGTTGATGACAAAGGTGTGATTACAATATACCTTACACAGGGCAGTGATGGCACTTATAATGATGGCAAAACAGCCGCCAAGTATCAGTCAACTGATAAGGGAGAAACATGGATGTATATAAGTCAGTTAGAGATAACGCAGAATACTGCTAATAAAAATACATCGGCCAAATCTACAGCCGGCAAGTCAGTGTCAGGCTGATGAATATAATAAACATATAATAAACTAAACACATAAGATAACAAAGGATAACATGTGTAAAATATGCTTGAATTATTATGCATAGTATGATAATATTTATAGAGTTTAAGAAAAAAAGACATTTTTGTGTCTTTTTTTTTGCGCAAAAGTCAATTGAAAATATATAAAGGCTATTAATAGTTGTGTTTTGCGTGACATATAAAGTTTGGATAAATTATAATAATACAGTTTTTTG
>JBNMGS010000268.1:0-3580 GCA_050872365.1 Lachnospira sp. | reverse complement strand
GAATATAATCTTTTCTCTCTGTAATCTCTTTTCTTCAGCTTTTCTTTTAGCCACTTTTCTGTCATATTTAGTCATAACCCTGTCTTTGCCTGCTGCATCCTGTGACTTTTGGGCTGACTTACCAGCATTATTACCTGCCATTGTTCATTAATCCTCCATTATATTTTCTTTTATTTGATCAAGCTTTCTTATCCATGCTGCGCTGCTTGCATCGCTAGGCATTCTAAGGTCTCCCCTAGGAGACACTGCAACAGAACCCACCTTTGGTCCATCAGGAAGACAAGACCTTTTAAACTGCTGTGCAAAGAATCTCCATACAAATGTTCGAAGCCACTTATATATAGTTTTCTCGTCATATTCATCTGCAAATGCAAGCTTTGCAATCCTGAATAGTTTTTGGGGACCAACTCCGAATCTTAATATGTGATACATAAAGAAATCATGAAGTTCATATGGTCCAACAAGATCTTCTGTTTTCTGCTGTATTGTACCATCTTCATTTGGTGGAAGAAGCTCCGGACTTACCGGTGTATCAAGTACATCTATTAATACAGCTGATAATTCTTTGTTATCACATGTATCTGCATAATATCTTACCAGATGCCTTACCAGAGTTTTAGGTACAGATGCATTCACACCGTACATAGACATATGGTCTCCGTTATATGTTGCCCACCCGAGTGCAAGTTCTGACATATCACCTGTTCCTATAACCATACCATTAGTCTGGTTTGCTATGTCCATAAGTATCTGTGTTCTTTCTCTCGCCTGTCCATTCTCATAAGTTACATCATGCACAGATTCATCATGTCCGATATCTTCAAAATGCTGTTTAACTGATTTTCTTATGTTAATTTCTCTTAAAGCTGCCCCGAGTTTTTCACTCATCTTTATAGCATTATTATATGTTCTGTCTGTTGTTCCAAAACAAGGCATTGTAACACATGTTATTCCTTTTCTATCAATTCCAAGCAGGTCAAACGCCCGTACTGTGACAAGAAGTGCAAGCGTTGAATCAAGTCCTCCTGATATACCTATAACAGCACTTTTACATCCTGTATGTTCAAGTCTTTTCTTAAGTCCATATGTCTGTATATCAAGAATCTCCTCACATCTTGCATCTCTTTCATACTTATCATCCGGCACAAAAGGAGCTTTATCAAAGAATCTTTTAAGCTTGAGTTTTCTACTTATAAGGTCAGGACATATAACATATGTATATTCTTCTTTAGCCGCTTTATCCTCATCCACTACAAATGTAGACATTCTTCTTCTTTCTGAGCATATTCTGTCTATATCTATGTCAGCATATATTGACTGGTTGGCAAACTTTTTTGCTTCCGCAAGAAGTGAACCATTCTCACTTATCATATTATGGGCACCGAACACTATGTCCTGTGTTGATTCACCATCTCCAGAACTTGAATATACATATCCACACACAAGTCTTGCCGACTGCCCTTTAACAAGATTCTTCCTGTATTCAGACTTGCCTATAGTTTCATTACTTGCTGATGCATTTACTATAAGTGTTGCTCCATTAAGTGCATGTCTGATACTTGGTGGCTGCGGTGTCCACAAATCCTCACATATCTCTACAGCAACCTTTAACTTTGGATAGTTATCAAAAACATATATCACACTTCCGCCAAATACAACTTCATCCTTATCTATCTTAATAGTTATATTGCTCCTGAATCCCTCAGCGAACTGTCTTCTTTCATAAAACTCCCCATAATTAGGTATGCACATCTTAGGTACAAGTCCAAGTATGTGCCCGTTCATAACTGCTGCTACAACATTATACAGTTTCCCATTATACATATATGGAAGACCGGCCATAACAAGCATTCCTCTATAATCTGATGTATAATCCCTTATATCAAGAAGAACATCCAAGGCTTCATCTATAAGTGTATCCTGTAAAAACAAATCATTACATGTGTATCCTGTTATACATAATTCTGGAAACACAGCTACTGCTGTATCATTACTATAAGCCTCTTTTATAAGCGCCTTAATCTGTTCTCCATTGTATACACAGTCACCAACTTTTATCTTAGGCGTCAGTGCTGCTACTCTGATATATCCGTCTTTCACCGCAATTCTCCCTTTTCTAACCATTTTCTATCAGTATATCAAATCCACAAGACATTTACAATAAAAAAGCAGCCTTGTAAAATATAACGTAAAACATAATGTAAAACATAAACATAATTAAGCGGGAATCCACCATTGTGAATCCCCGCTTACGCTAGTGCTACCTGGAAAATGCTGATGAAACTTCTGTAGCCATCTCTTTCATGCCATCTTTAGCTGTTTCCATCATATCTTTGGCTCCTGTTGCGGCATCTGTAGCTATCTCTTTAATGCCTGTAGCGGCATCTGTTACTATCTCTTTAGCTCCTGTTGCAGCATCTGTCATAAGATTCTCTACAGTATTCTTGTTATTGCCTCCTGTACCAGGATTACTCCCACTTTCAGAATCTGTCTTAGAGCCACATCCCACAAGTACCGATACAATCGTAACAAGCATTACTCCGACAACAAGCCATTTTAACTTACGCATATAATACCTCCTTATAATTTCATAAGTATCCAAATATGAAAAATCATGATACGTTACCGATAACTCAACAACCATCTTCTTCCACGCTTTTGATACTCACATTATCAAATGATATTATTTACATAAATTACAATAATATTCCTGTCTCACAGACTGTTTTATATATTTATATACCATGATGAAACAAAAAAGTGCTAATTTCTTACGCCTTTAACTGATGACTAAGATACTTATATAACACAACTGTAACAACACCATCTATAAGCGCTTTTATTATATTAAAAGGTGCAACAGCCAATGCAACAAATGAAAACACATCTTTAATTGAAGCATTAACTTTGGTGCCCATAGCAATAAGAGTATCCAATGGTATTCCATATAGTTCAGAATACTTAGGAAGCAGATACCATGCATTAAGCAGCATTCCTGCTATAACAAGTATCACTCCTCCTGATATAAGCGAAACTATAGCCATTTTCCTTGTTTTTTTAGTATGATATATTATAGAGGCTGGTACAACATACATACATCCAAGTATGAAATTAGCAAAATCTCCTACAAATGCTGTTGTTGTCCCCTTCATACAAAAATGAAGTATAACCTTCACTGCTTCAATGATAACTCCTGCGCATGGTCCTAGCATAAAAGAACCTATAAGTACAGGTATCTCACTAAAATCAATCTTATAAAATCCAGGAGCTATAAAAGGTATTGGAAAATCAAAATACATAAGTATAACTGCTATAGCAGAAAGCATTGCCATGATAACTGTTTTATTCACCTTTGTTTTCTCAGTTGTGAATTTAACACCTGTCTTCTTTTCTATAAGTATTTCACTGCCTTTTGCGACAGCAAACACTATAATCATAAGAAGTAATGATATTCCTACAAACTCAATATTCTTCTGGATTGTATCTAATAATTCCTGCATTTTTACTCCTATGTTACCGTACATAAGTTTTTGAAATACAATATATATTAAACATATGCATTGAATTTATATGCTAAACT
>JBNMGS010000267.1:0-3586 GCA_050872365.1 Lachnospira sp. | reverse complement strand
CCTATAACATATTCATCTAGCATATGCTTAATCTCATGTGGTGCTGGAATCTTTTTAAGATCAATTTTTTCTTCTTTCTTGTCTTTCCTGTCAGATTCTTTCTTTTTCTTTACCTTCTGTTTATTGGATATATCGTTTCCCATCATGTTGAAACCACCAAACATACCCATGTTAGGCATGTTTGGGATTCCTTTCATAAGCTCATTATAATCTATATCATTGTTGTTTATTGCATCAAATGTCTTTTGCATACAATCAGGGCATACATATAATCCGCCTGGCATACTAATCATTTTTCCTGCTTTAGATTCTGTTCTTCGGCATATATAGCACACTTTCTCATATTCATCTGTGTTATTGTTAGTATTGTTAACTGTACTGTTGTCAACACCTTTACTGTTATTGCTATTCACATCATTATTGCTGTTATTATTGTTATTATTATATTCCATATTATTCCTCTATTTCCTATTCTGCACAGGAGCTTAAACAGCATTAATGTTCTTCAATGACATAATATATTATAAATCAGAATGTTTTATCTTATCAATTTTAACACTCACTCCATCATATTAAATCATTATCAGCTTTTCTTGCCTAATGTAACTTCTGTGCTCTTTAGTACATATTCACTACCTTCAAGATGATAATAATCAACCTTAACTGTCTCACCTGCTGAGTAATACTGAAGTGTTGACTGTAATCCTGACATAGTTGTTATAGTCTGGTCATCAAAACCAACGATAATATCATATGCTGAAAGTCCTGCTTTCTCAGCTCCTGAACCAGATGCAACTGTTCGTATCATAATACCCTGAGGATATCCATACATGGAAGCATATGTGCTTGTAATATCTATCGCAGCAACGCCAAGATAACCAACATTATCTGATGATACTTTCTGTCTTGTCTGTCTGCTCATAAGTGAACTTATAAGATCTTTTACGTTTGATACAGGTATTGAATATGCCATACCTTCGACACCATCACTTGATGTCTTAGCAAAATTGATTGCTATTACCTTACCACTTGAATTAAGAAGTGCTCCGCCACTGTTACCAGAATTAATAGCTGCATCTGTCATGATAAGACCTGTAAATGTTACATTATTAACTGTAATAGATCTGTCTAATGCACTTATAATACCTGTTGTAACTGACTGACCTTCTCCAAGTGCGTTACCAATAGCAACAACCTGCTGTCCTACAGTAATTGTATCAGAATCTGCAAGTTCTGCAATAGCTATTTTTCCAAGTGTGTCAGAAGAAATATCTGATAACGATACTGCAACTACAGCTATATCCTGATCTGACTTAGAGCCCTTAACCGTTGCACTTACTGATTCATCATCTACAAAAACACATTTTAAATTAGATACATTATCTACAACATGTGCATTAGTCACGATAAGAAGCTCAGTATCGTTCTTACCTACTATTATGCCGGTTCCACTTGTGGAAGCCTCATACTGCTGCTGTCCACCCCAGTTAAATATAGAAGATGAGCTACTTGTTACAGATGTTGTACCATTTAATGCAACCATGGCCGGGAGGGCTGCTGATGCAACACTCTCAACATTCATTGATGCTGTTGAAAGATCTGCATCTCCTAATGCATTAAGCTGGTCTGTAGTTGTTCCCATATTACTTGATACTGTTGATATAGTATAGTTTCTGTTATCAGAACCACCAAGATATTTTTTCTCAAGCTTATAAGTTCCAAACATGGCTGAACCAGCAACAACACCAAATATAGCTGCTGAAAGAACTATACTTAAAATTTTCTTTGGCCATGCACTCTTTGCTGCATTACCACCTTTTGCAAACCTGTTATGTTTTTTATGATTATTATCAGACTTTGCTGTATTGCCAAAAGTGCTGTTCGTATTATTAGTACCATTGGCATTATTAGCGGTATATGAATACCTGTAGGTTGACTGTCCATCCATCTGTGAATTATTCATATTACTATATGATGTACTCTGATTATTTTCATTATTTTGGTTATAACTTCCATTACCCTGATTATAACTTACTGAATTCTGGTTATAGCCATTACCGGAATTATATCCTGTATTTTCATTATTTCCTGTACTTTGAGAATTATAAGAATTATCATTCTCATAATTGTTATCTTCATTATTATACATATCCAACACTCCTTTTTATAATTTTATGGAAAATGCGGTCATATATATTTTACACGTATATAAATATAAAATGAACACATCTCGTTGTTGATACGTCTAGTATATGCACGAAATGTGTTCATATTGTGTTTTAGTTGTTAAGAATATCTGAACTATTTCTTATTCTTTAAGCGATTCCTTAAAACTTTCTGCAACAGCCTTAAGTGCTTCTTCCTCATCAGTTCCATCTGCAATAAGGGTTATCTCTTCACCGCATTTTACACCGGAAGCAAGTATAGATATTACACTTTTTGCATTGGCTGTTTTTCCTTCACCATACTGAAAAGATATATTAGACTTATATTTAACAGCCTCATTACACATTGCTCCAGCTGGACGAAGGTGTATTCCAAGCTGACTTGTTACCATTATTTTTTCACTTACCATAATATCTTCTCCCTTTTTCCATTCTATAAAGTTTAAACTACCAAACTCTGATCTTTATTATTGCCTTGTTGTTGTCTGCTGTGTCTGATTACTGTTGTTATCAGCTTTTGTTGTTTCTTCCTGTTTAGTTGTTAACGTAATGTTTGTAGAATTACTTCCTGAAACACTACATCCGCTAGGCACACTTATATTCACAACCACACTATATGTCCCTGCACCAAGTCCTGTTGCATCAACACTGCATGTCACATTGGATGAATCTATGTTATCTAATGCAGTATCCCTTCCAACAATTATAACATCAATTCCAGAAGCATCAAGCACTGCATTGTAAGCCGATGAAAGGTTATTAATCGCTATATCACCTGCTGCTATATGCACTGTCTTTGATGATGACTTTGATATCTTTACAGTAACCTGCAGCTTTGAATCTGACACTATTTTAATACCTGAAGATACATAATCTGTAAGTCTGAATGTATATGTCTTATCCTCATTAAGTCCCTCCACAGAAACTGCAGACGAAGGAATAGTTATATTATCCACCTTTGACAACGCATCCGCCTGTCCACTTATAACAACTGATGCCTGACTTAACACTGTATCCGTAATAACATATCCATCTGCCGGGCTGCCACTTGTTTTAACAACTATTGGAACCGTTTTAGTTCTTGACATCTCTACGGTTATATCTGCCGTTTCAGATGACATTTCCAACTCTTCATTCGTTATTATGTTGCCGTCTGAATCATACATATTGATATCTGACTGTGTTGTAACTGTACCATTAGCACCTGACACATCTACTTCACATCCAACTGTTGCCACATTTTCCACTAACGATGTCGGACCTGTAATTTTAATATATGTTGGCGATGTTGATGTAGATGAAACTACATATCCTGATGAAGGATTTCCAACAGTATTGACATTAACTGAATAAGTCTTGGTATCCCTGTTCTCTATACTAAGCTTAAGTGCTGATGTTCTTGGAACAGCCTCAACATTATT
>JBNMGS010000266.1:0-3597 GCA_050872365.1 Lachnospira sp. | reverse complement strand
CTTATGGATTGGCCGGCTATAGAAGAGATAGTGTATTCTGAGAGCAGCCATCCCAAAAGAATACTTGGTGGACATCGTACTAAAGAAGGTTTTCTTGTACAAGTGTTCAGACCAGATGCGGTTCAGGTCAGTATATCAATAAGTGAAAGAAAAAAGAAAATACAGATGGAAAAAGTTGATGATGCCGGCTTTTATGCAACACTTATTCCTATAAGAAAAAATGTGAAATATGTTCTTAACATAGAGGATAAACAGGGAATTGTAAAGACATATACAGATCCATATTCAGTAAGCGAATATGACGAATCAGGTGTTATTTTCAATAAATTTGCAGAAGGTACTGAAGATAAGGCTTATCAGCTATTTGGTGGACATGAGTGTTATAAAGATGGTGTTAATGGTACACTTTTTAGAACATGGGCACCATATGCATTACGTGTCAGCGTTGTTGGTGATTTTAATAACTGGGATGGGCGCATATATCAGATGGAAAGAATAACAGAACAGGGAATATATGAACTTTTTGTACCAGGACTTGAGGCTGGAACGGAATATATGTATGAAATTAAGTTCCACAGCAGGGAAACAGTTTTAAAGTCAGATCCATATGCTATGGAGGCTACAAGATATGCAGATTCACATTCAATTGTAACAAAAAACACTAAAAATGTTATGGAAACTGTTGCAAAAAGATTGGATGAGTCAAAAACTTCATCATCAGATGTATTAAAAAAAGATGTGCACAGTGCAGTTAAAAAGTATACAGGTAAGAATAATGTTCCAATATCAATATTAGAGGTAAGACTAAAAGATGTTGCTGATATAATTGGAAATGGTGCTGATTATATTACTATAGCTGATAAACTTATTGAGTATGTTAAAGGTACAGAATATACTCACATTCAGATTATGAGTGATAGCAGCGTATTCAGTCAGAAGGGATACACCTATGCAGCATCAAGCTATTTTGTACCAACAACCAGATATGGAAATGCACAGGATTTTAAAAAATTTATCAATAAAATTCATGATGCAGGAATAGGCATTATACTTGAGTGGAATGGCGCATATTTTGGAAATGATATACGCGGGATAATTAATTTTGATGGTGGAAACTGCTATGGGTATCTTAGACCAAGGCTTGATAAAAAAACATACAGTGAGGTAACAACATTTGCATATGATAAGGGGGAAGTAAGGAGCTTTCTTATATCTAATCTTTCAATGTGGATTGATGAATATCACATAGATGGAATAAGACTTACAGACACAGCAACTATGCTTTATCTTGACTATGGAAAGAATCCCGGGGAATGGACGCCTAATATGTATGGCGGTAATGAGAACCTTGATGCAATAGAGTTTATAAAGCAGATTAATGCATATATACATGTTGCAGATAAAAATATCATAAGTATTGCCGATGAGACAAGCAGATGGCCAGGAGTAACATATGCCAACGATAATTCTTTAGGATTTGATTATAAGCTTAATGATGGATTGGCAGAGGAATTCAGGGAGTTTATAAAACAGGATCCATTATTCAGAAAAGGCATGTATAATAAGCTTACTTATGAAATGTTTTATCATTATAAAGAACGTTTTATGACATCATTATCTTATGATGCACTTGATGGTTCATCAATATATGAACTCGCAGCAGGTAATAACCAGAAGAATAAACTGGCCGATATCAGGGCAGCACTCGGTTATATATACACATATCCAGGAACCAAATGTATATCCTTCGGAAATGATACAGGCATACTTATGACAGGAGAAGAAAGCTTAAAAGAGGCGTGGGAAAGCTTCTCGGAAAATGAATATAAAAAGATGCTTATATATATTTCACAGCTTAACAGAATGTATAGGTCAGAGAAAGCATTGTACGAGCTTGATGATAAGGAAGATGGCTTTAACTGGATAGATAACTTTAATGCTGCTGAAACAGTTCTTGCTTATGAAAGAATCAGTAAAGACAAAGAAAAACTTCTTATAGCAGTTAATTTCACACCGGTAATGCGAGAAGGCTATGTGCTTCATGTTCCTGAAAAAGGAAGATATAGACTATTACTTGACAGTAACAGCTTTGAACGTGGTGAAGACGGAGCAGATGATGAAAAAAATGTTATATGTTCATCAATAGAATCTGATGATAATGATAAGTATGAAGTGAGCGTAAGTATTCCGCCATCATCAATTGTTGTATATAAGTATGAGGCTTATAGTGATGTTGAAATCAGTGAGATTAAGATAGTAAATGAAGCTAAAGCAGCCAAGGAAGCAGCTGAAAAGAAAGCAGAGATGGCAAAAGAACTGGCTATTAAGGCAGATGAGGAAGCTAAAAGAGCTGCAGATGCAGAAAAACTTGCCAAAGAGAGTTTGATGAATGCCAGAAAAGCCAGAGATGAAGCGGAAGAAAAAGCAAAAGAGGCTGTAAAAGAAAGCATCAGGATTGATGAGGAAATGCGTAAAAAGCTGCAGAAATTAAAATCAGAATAATTGTTGCTTGGTTATATGAAGAGAACTAAAGCGGGTAAAAAAATAAATGTGGCAGGACTATATCAGTAAGAGTTTTTAGATATAGATTCCATTATGTATGAATATTACGGGAAAGGAAAAAGTACACATGACAGAGATAAATACAATAATCGACCAGATTACCCATCTTGGACTTACAGGATTGTGGAAACTGCTATTTGCGGTAATCATATGGTTTGTAGGAAAGAAAGTTATTGCAATAAGCCTTAAACTTTTAAAGAAAATATTTGATAAAGGAAGTCTTGATGTTGGAGTTATAAACTTTACGATGTCTATCATAAAGTTTGCGTTATATGCAGTGCTTATACTTATGGTTATAGACGAACTGGGTATACAGACCACATCACTTATTACTGTATTCGGTTCTGCAGCACTTGCGGTGGGTATGTCTCTTCAGGGGTCACTTTCTAACTTTGCAGGTGGAGTACTCATACTTATATTCAAACCATTTAAGGTGGGAGATTATATTGTAGTAGGCAATTACGAAGGAACTGTAAGAACTATTGAACTATTATATACAAAGCTTACAACAATTGATAATAAGGTTGTAATGCTTCCTAATGGTTCATTATCGAATTCAAACATAGTAAATGTTGGTGCCGAAGATTATAGAAGACTCGATATTGAGATGTCTATAGGTTATTCATCAGATCTTAAGCTTGCAAAGACACTGCTTAGCGATATAATTAATGCTAATCCTGCAATAATAAAAGACAAAGAGATAAAGGTTATTGTTAAAAGTCTTGATGAATCATGTGTTACACTTGAAACAAGAGCATGGGTCAAGACAGAAGATTACTGGGATACAAGGTTTACACTTCTTGAAGATTATAAAGCAGAATTTGATAAAAATGGAATTGAAATACCGTTTAATCAGATGGATGTGCATATTATACAGTAAAATATTACTGTTTAACACACATTCGTGTGGCAGACGGACGACATCATATATGAGAAAAGCAAGTGTGCATACATCAACGATGCCAGAAGATTCAATCGGGTATTTCTAAGACTTTTCATACAAGTAGTGGCTACTCCCGCTACCGTTCGATACGG
>JBNMGS010000265.1:0-3610 GCA_050872365.1 Lachnospira sp. | reverse complement strand
TATATACATACAGAGAATGCTATGCGGTATAGCATTCTCTGTATGTATATACGGCTTTAATTCTGCCATATCCAGACACACAGCAGCGTCAGGAAAAAGTTTAGAGCCTCTTATATCAGGAATATGTATTTCTCTCCCGCTCTCAATTATATTTTCATCAATATGCTATATATATGCCAGCACAATAGCAGAGCGCATTATGTTAAATTCCGACTGCACTTCATTGATAAGAATTATTGTAATAAGTATCCCCCTATCATCATTACATAGCTGTATATGCGGTTATTATTATGGATGCAAATCCACAGCAATCCCGGCTGTATCTCAAATAATAGAACAGATTATAAGAATACTTGGTGTTATTATGTATTACTACATGTTCATATATAAAACTGATAATATACTAACCATTAAGAATGCCCTATATGGAAACATATCTGGCGAACTGTCAGCTGTTATGTTCTGTATTATGCTATTGTATATCCAAAAAATAAAACATAATCCCCAAATAGAATATAACCATAAAATAAAATATAATCCTAAAATAAAACATAACAATAAAACATATACTCTGTCACTTCCTGATAAGCTCAATTTTAAAAAATTATATAGTTCCATTAAAAGCATTGCATTATATGCTATCCCTCTTAACTTAAACAGCCTTCTTGTACATCTTCTTGAAAGTGGCGGAGCAATTCTTATACCTGCTGAACTCATGCTGTATGGCATGAATAACGAGAATGCCGTAAGTACATATGGAATTATTGCAGGCATGACTATACCTCTTATAATGTTTCCCGGTGCAATTACTAATTCTTTGGCAGTCATGCTTGTTCCTAAAATATCAGAGGACAGCATATCTGATAAATCCGCAAACATTATCAATACAATATCCTACACTATCACCATCTGTATGCATCTTGGCATTATGTGTTCCGTCATGTTTCTTTTATACATAAGCAGACTTGGTGCTATTATATTTAATCAGCCTGATGTATACACTTATACCATTATGCTTGCATACGTATGTCCCTTTTTATATCTTAAGGTCAGCCTGTCCAGCATATTAAACGGAATAAACAAAACTTCATTCACATGTATCTCCAATATAACCGGACTTATAATACGTATATGCTCTCTTATACTTTTAGTTCCACACACAGGTATACGCGGATATCTATACGGACTTATAATAAGCAACATCGTGGTGTGCATGCTTAATTACGTAAAACTACGTATCATATATCATTTTCCAGTTAATATAATTAACAACATAATCTGCCCTATAAGCATAAGCATAATATCTGTTTCGGCTGTTCTTATAGCAGAAAAGGCAGCTTATATTCTGCTGCCTTCTTTATCATATAATATTAACTATACCATAAGCCTTATAATAAAACTCACTGCTTCATGTCTTATATATATTGTAATATTTATTACTATGTATTTTTCTGATTATCATGTTTTATGCTCAAACAGACATAAATACAACCATCACCGCCAATAGCCATACGCAAAACCATCAGCAGCTTATACTGCCTATACTATATACTTATACTATATGTAAGCAGCTTATAATAATCAACCATTATATACCGATGCCTGATTGATGGATGGGGCATTATCCCATTCATCTTTTCTGTCATCATACATCCTTTGTATCCATTCTATAGTTTCTTTTCTTCCTTCTTCAGAATATGTGAACTCTTTCGTTGTTATATCATCCGGATTAACAGCCGTCGAAGCATATGGACCTCTCCATACAAGTGCATTAAGAACGAAATCCGGCTTTTTCCCGGTTCTTTTTATCATATATCTCATTCCATGATGATCGCCACTGTACACGCCTCCATATGAAAAAAAGTTAAATGGAAGAATTTGTTTTTCATCTATCAATTGACTGACCTCTTCTCATAATTATATAACACAATAGCTGCTTTGTTTAATTGCTTAATTGTTTCATCTGCACACTATTGCTTTTTCAGCAAACCGTTTTACACGTATCTTATGCCATTTCACACCATTTTGCCATTGAAATACATAGAAATACGTGGATTTTCATGGCGTAAGCACACATTGTTATACCTTGTAAAAATGTGCTAAATGCTGTATTTATCCCTATTTTCCTGTCTTTTCATTAAGATCATAAGGCGTTGTCTGGTACACGTAATAATTAAGCCAGTTAGTATAAAGATTATTCGCATGACTTCTCCATGACAACACTGGCTTTCTGTTACAATCATCATCTGGATAATAATTAACAGGAAGTGCTGGTTCAAGCCCTTTATCGTAATCTCTCTTATACTCCTGATCAAGAGTCATTCTGTCATATTCAGGATGTCCCATGACAAATATATGCTTGCCATCCTGACCTATGACAATATATATTCCTGCTTCTTCTGAATCTGCAAATACCTTGAGCTGCTTATTCTTAAGAATATCCTCTCTGCATGCTTCTGTATATCTTGAATGTGGTGCCATGAAATAATCATCAAAACCTCTTACAAGCGGTTCCTTTCTGTTCAACACATGATGCTTGTATACACCAGATAATTTCTTATCAAGAAGGACCTTCTTTATACCATAATGGTAATAAAGTCCAGCCTGTGCTCCCCAGCATATATGAAGAGTTGATGTAACATGCTCCTTTGACCATTCCATAATAGTTGTTAACTCATCCCAGTAGTTAACCTCTTCAAAATCAAGTTTCTCAACCGGTGCCCCTGTTATTATAAGGCCATCAAAGTTCTTATCCTTTATGTCAGAAAAAGTTTCATAGAACTTCTTAATATGTGAATGAGATGTATTCTTTGAAACATGTGATTCTGTCTGTATAAATGTTACATCTATCTGTAATGGCGTATTAGATAACGCCCTTAACAGCTGCAATTCAGTATCCTGCTTTAATGGCATAAGATTAAGAATCGCTATCTGCAATTCCCTGAAATCCTGTGAAAGAGCCCTGCTTTCGTCCATAACGAATATATTCTCTTCTTCCAGTTCATGCTTTGCCGGAAGATCGTTTTGTATCTTTATTGGCATAATATTTCTCCATTTCCTATTATAAATATCTGTATAAATATAGTAATTTGTGTAATATATATATTGTTTTGCACAGCTTTATACATAATAATTTTTTATTATATTTAAAATATCCAGAGCTATCTTAAAATAGTTTGCATTTTTTAGATATGGAGTATCCACCAGATAAAATCTGATAAATGCACATAAAAATGCAAGCTTTTCATGTGTATTCACCAGATTTTACATAGCTCTGAACAGTAACCTATATTACAGCATATCTTCCAATCCCGCAAGTCTTATAAACTCCTCTTCGGTAATCACCGGTACACCCAGCTTTGCCGCTGTTTTATTCTTTGTTGACTGCGACATGGAATCATTGTTAATAAGATACGAAGTATTGCCTGTCACAGAACCAGTAACCTTTCCGCCTTTACTTTCTATAAGTTCTTTTAATTCTTTTCTGTTAGCAAAATGAGTTACATTCCCCGTAATAACAAATGTTTTTCCTGAAAGTTCATCCGAGTTTTCAGAATCATCCATTTCCTTTA
Organism: Lachnospira sp.; assembly: GCA_050872365.1. Lineage (GTDB taxonomy): Bacteria > Bacillota > Clostridia > Lachnospirales > Lachnospiraceae > Lachnospira. The sequence continues at coordinate 38 of JBNMGS010000265.1, read as the reverse complement.
GTCTGACCTCACCTAACAGCTTCTGATACTCATCTTTC
>JBNMGS010000264.1:0-3612 GCA_050872365.1 Lachnospira sp. | reverse complement strand
AGAACCTATATTATCTCGATGTGCGTATGTTTACACACATTTTGAGTGGCAGAAACGTGTATGGGGGAAAAGAATAACAAAGCTACACATAAATACATAGTTATAACAGTATGTGTTTTAGCGATTGCGATAATTATTATAGCAATAAATATCAGGTTCCCAGGACAAATTAGTATTAATCAGGATGTAACAGAATTTTCTGTTACCAGAGGGAAAGATGGTGCAGTTCAGAAAGTATACGATGATAAAAAGATTATCAGTAAGCTTGATGGCATGAAAGTAAAAACATATTCTGTTGTTTCAAGATTAAAGGGTGATACATTAAGCGGCGGATGGGTTTATAGAATTTCTTACAAACAGCCAGATGGAGAAAAGAAAAGTATAGTAATCTCTCAAGGGAAAATAGAATATAATGGAAAAAAATATACAACCAATGATGCAGCACTTAATGATGTTATAACAGAACTGGATAGTATTTATGAAAAGCAAGATTCAGCTGCATTAACATTTGATTTGGATGATATTAAGAATATTACTATAAAAAATAGTTCTACATCTAAAGAAGTGAGTATAGAAGGTGAAGTATTAAACAAGTGCATAAGCAGATTGTTAAATGATAAGATGAATGAAAAAACAAAACCAGACATAGAACGTATATTATATGAAGTTACATTTAATTATGGTGATGGTAAGAGTGAGAAAGCTATTGTATATTATGGTGACACGTTGTCATACAATGGAAAATACTATGAGGAATGCCGCAATCTTGGAGATGTAATAAATGAGTATGTTGGTGATGAACAAGGGAAAACATATTAGAAACAGCTGAAATTATATTTTATATTTCATAAAAGTACTTTGAAAAATACATTAAGCTAGTGGCATATTTAACATTATTATGCTATCCTTTAATGCTGTATTGTGTATCATGTATACATATGAACACTTACAAAAACGCTAGGAAAAGGGAAAGTTTATTATGTTATTAACAGATGTACAGAAAGTGGCAGAAGCAGCTAAGAATAAGGCAGAGCTTTGTAACAACCATTTTGGAAAGTATTTTATGAGAGCTATTATGGCGGGTTTTTTTATAGTAGTTGCAACGATACTATCTAATGTAAGTGCGGCAGTGCTTTATTCTACATATCCTCAGTTCGGAAAGCTGTTGGGAGCATTTTTGTTTTCCATTGCCATAGTTCTTGTAGTATTTTTAAATGGTGAGCTGTTTACAGGCAATAATTTTGTTATGGCAGTAGGTGTCTACAATAAGACTGTATCAGTAAAAGATATGGTTAAAGTGTGGGTTGTAAGTTATATTGGGAATTTTGTCGGAGCTTTTGTATTATCAGCGATGTTTGTGTATAGTAAGGCTTCACACGCTATCATGGTGGATTATTACAACAGCTTTATATATTCTAAAATATCAGCCGGAGTGCCGGAGCTTTTACTTCGCGGGATTCTTTGTAACTTTCTTGTATGTATGGCAGTGCTTGTTGGAACTAAGTTAAAGAGTGAAAGCGGAAAGCTCATTATTATGTTCTGTATTATTATGTCATTCGTAGTTGCCGGGTTTGAACACTGTATAGCTAATATGAGTACGTTTTCTATAGGATATATGCTTCTTGGCAATATAGGAACAGCGGCTGTGATAAAAAGCATGGTTGTTGTTACTATCGGCAATATACTTGGAGGTGCGCTACTTCTTGGAGTTCCCGTGCAGATTATGAAGGCGGAGCATTAAAGTGAGGAAAAAGACTTTTGCAGTAATGCAGAAGTCTTTTTTACAGATAAGTGAAAGTTGTGTTATAATGTGCAGAGTTTTAAAGAAAGAGGATATAAACTGATGAAGGAAAATCTGAAAAAATTAGCCAGATATTATAAACCATATCTTGGTACATTTATATTAGATATGATACTTGCCATGATGTCGGCAGCAGTAGCACTTGTAATTCCACTGGTAGTAAGATTCATAACATCCAAAGTGGCATATATGTCAGCAGATGAAGCGTTAAAGAATATTACAATTATAGTTATAGTTCTTTTCATTCTTGTACTTATCCAGTGGGGTTGTAACTTTTATATATCAAACTATGGACATGTTATGGGAGCTAAGATTGAGTATGATATGAGAGCAGAGATATTTAATCACTATCAGAAGCTTTCATATTCTTTTTATGATGATCAGAAGGTAGGTCAGCTGCTTTCAAGAATAACATCAGATCTTTTTGATATAACAGAATTATTACATCACGGACCGGAAAATATAACAATATCACTTATTAAGATAATAGGTGCCCTGTGCATATTAAGTTCAATAGATTTAAGACTTACACTTGCTGCGTTTATTCTTGTACCGGTTATGCTTGTATTTGCGTATTTTCTTAACAAGAGAATGAAGAGGGCATTTAAAAGAAACAGGGTGCGTATTGGTGAGATTAATGCACAGATAGAAGATAATCTTTCTGGAATAAGAGTTGTTAAATCTTTTGCCAATGAAGATATAGAGTGTGAAAAGTTTAAAAAGGGAAATGATGCATTCCTTGAGGCGAAGAAAGATAGTTATCATTATATGGGAACTTATAATGCTGGTCTTACAGCATTTACAACTATGATTAATGTCATAGTCATTGCAGTCGGCGGTGCCGGCATAGCTAAGGGCTGGGTAAATATAACGGATTTCGTAACATTTTTATTATATATCAATATATTTACTGAGCCTGTCAAGGTGCTTATTGATTTCACAGAACAGTTCCAGAACGGATATTCAGGGTATGAAAGATTCCTTGAGATATTATCGGTTGAGCCGGATATTAAGGAAAAGCCTGATGCAAAGGAACTTAAGGAGGTTAAGGGAGAGATAACATTTGATAATGTATCGTTTAAGTATAAGGATGGCAGTGATGAGGTGCTGTCAGGTATTAATCTTAACGTAAGACCAGGTGAATATGTGGCACTTGTAGGTCCATCGGGTGTTGGAAAAACAACATTATGCTCGCTTATACCAAGATTTTACGAGGCTACTGGTGGAACTATACGAATAGATGGCACTGATATAAAGGATGTTACATTAAAGAGCTTAAGAGACCATATAGGTGTTGTCCAGCAGGATGTTTATCTTTTTATGGGAAGTATAAAGGAAAATATCAGATATGGACGACCAGATGCAACTGATGAAGAGGTCATAGAGGCTGCTAAACTTGCCAATGCACATGACTTCATAGAATCGTTTGAAAACGGATATGATACAGATATCGGGCAGAGAGGTGTTAAACTTTCAGGTGGACAGAAGCAGAGACTTTCTATTGCAAGGGTATTTCTTAAGAATCCGCCTATACTTATATTTGATGAGGCAACCTCAGCACTTGATAATGAAAGTGAGCAGATAGTTCAGGAGTCATTAGAAAAGCTAGCTAAAAACAGGACGACACTCGTTATAGCTCACAGGCTTACGACTATTGAAAATGCAGAAGAGATACTTATGCTTACTGATGAAGGTATTAAGGAAAGAGGTACGCATAAAGAGCTTATGGAACTTAATGGTGAATATGCCCGTATGGTTAAAATCCACCAGAAATAAAAATTGTATAGATATAAATACATAGATTTTATATT
>JBNMGS010000263.1:0-3613 GCA_050872365.1 Lachnospira sp. | reverse complement strand
GTTATGTAACATATTGGAGTATCTGCATAACTATTGCGGTGGAATAATTCATGGCGATATAAAACCTGATAATATAATAATAGATGATAATAATAATGTTAAGCTTATAGATTTTGGTAATTCGTTATATAGTTGTGAAAAACCGGAGCAAAGTATGATAAGTCCTGTATTTGCGGCACCTGAACAATATCAGGACAGATGTGCCACAGTAAGTATGGACATATACAGTGTAGGAATGGTTCTTAAATTTATGACAGATTATTCAAGTCAGAATAGTAATGCTAAAGCACAAGATATATGTGAATATAAAAGTGACTTAAAAATAACCGGTCATAATAAATTATACCCAATAATACGAAAATGTACACGTCATAAGCCGGAATCAAGATATACAGATATAAGAGCAGTGCGTGTAGAGTTACAAAAAGTAAACAGACAATCATTAAGAGGACTGAATAAAAAGAAAGACAGTGATAATCACTCATACGTAATTAAAGTATCTGGAACAAAACGCGGTATCGGAGTTACTCATATAGTGTTAAGCATGGCATATATTCTGAATGAATATGGCATAAGGTGTATAATAGCTGAAAAATCAGGAAGAAGCGATATACAGGATATAATGCTTAATGGAAAACTTGATAAAAAAGGTATATTTACATTTAAAGGTGTAAGTTTTGCGGCTGATAACGTCAGCTATAAATCACAGTATGGTAGCATCTTATCAGATTTTAAGGTAATTATAGTGGATGAAGGATTGCATGGCACTAATAAAGTTAACTATGAAGAAATTATGTGCAGTGAAGATATTATATGCAGTCATATATATAAGAATTATAAAAATATAAATATTATTGTCGCAGGTGGGAAGTATGGCATTGTTAATGAGTGCAGCATTATTAACAAAAGTATGCCGGCAGCCAGACTTGTGCTTAATCTGTTAAGTGGAACTCAATATTATGAATATGCAAACTACATTGCCAATGACAGGGTATGCTATAGAATGCCATGTGTATACAGCTGGTATGAGCGTAATGAAGAGTTTGTTCTGGTAATGAAAGATTTTATTCAGGATAATATGCCTGAAATATGGGAAAATATAATAACAGACTTAAAAAAGGAGAAGCTTGATTTATTATATGAGAAAATATATATTATCAGACATAAAATCTTTAAAATTCTCCAGAAAATTACCGGGAATGTCAGGACTGGTTTTAAGAAGAAATAATTATAAGATGTATAAAGAATATGGGAAATCCTTAAAGCTGGCAGCAGTTAAAACTATAGGAGTGGCTGGTTTATGCAGTGGCGCAGGAACTACACAGTTATGTATAATGCTTGCAGCATTTCTTGGCGGTGTGTTAAAGAAAAAGACAGCAGTTATAGGTGATGAGGTGACTTATAGCCTTATGTTAAGACAGATGCCACTGGCAAGGGCAATACAGCACAAAGGTATAGGCAGCAGACACGCATACAGTGTATATGGTATTGATTATTATTGTGGTGCACCGGACGAAAACATAGCAATATTAAGGCAGAAATATGACATAATCATACAGGATATAAGTCTTAATAGTTCAGAGGATACATTAGCAAGGCTTGCTTCAAGGCTGTCGGGATGTGATGTAAAGATATTGGCGGGGTCAATGCTTCCATGGAAATCAAAGGAATGTGTGAAAAAGATAGAAAGGATAGACAGGTTTCTTAATGTAAAAGGATTGAAAATGGTTACATTGACAACTGGTGATAAAGATGCAGTTAAGTCTATAAACAGATACGGAGTAAAAGTAGTACCTATGCCGTTTGAGAGAAATCCCTTTATTTCAGGCAGTGAAAACCTTAGGAATTTTATGGAAATTCTGGAGATAATGTAATACAGATGATACCAGGGTAGAATTGTGGGAGTGCACAGCACGGAACAATTCGCAGGTATAGATGTAAAAATAAAGTACGTAGTAATACGTATAAGTAACAGTAAATAACTTATTTAATACGTTAAATACAGAGGTTATAATGGAAATATAATATCACACGTAACAAAGAGCGGTCCCTTCGCTTACAGTATATCATAAGGGAAAGGTTATTATTTGTTGTTATTATACAGTTTGTGTGTAGATCTTAGGGTTAATACATCCGGGATAATAACAAATGATAACGATTCCCTTGTGATATTGGCTAAAACACTTCGCATATTGTAAGTTTTATGTTAATATAAACATGATTATTATCGTGAATTAACAGTGATATATCATACCTGTTATATGTTCTTTCGTGAAGAATGGGGTGATAACATCGTTGGATATACAGAAGCGGTAAGAAATGAAAATACAGACATAATATGGTTGTTGGTACAGACACAGTAGAATGTGATGATAATATGTATAATAATACTGTGTGAAATACAGATACATTATGGCGTAAGAATGGAGATGGACTATGGTAAGTAAAGATAAATCAGGATTAAAACCTGGATTATTGGGTGTAGCAGCTGCAATAATACTTGTTGTAATTGTGGTGGGAGCAGTGTTTGTTAAAAAATATTCGCCATCAAGGAAATATATGAATGGTTATGAGTATTTTAATGTTGATACGACATCAGATAGTGCTCTTATTATAATTGATGGTGCAAGGTATGAGAATACAGGCATAAATATTGATGGAAAATGGTATCTTCCAGCAGATTTTGTGGCAGATAATATTAATATAAGGTTTTATAATGATACAGAGAGTGGTGCAGTTCTTTATACGGATGATAAAAGGACATATGAATATAAACCGGGAAAAAACAGTTATACAGATAATGAGAATAATGAATATAAAACAGATTATCCAATAACTATGCTTGTTGATGGTGATATATATATATCATGGGAGCATGTTGCAGGATACACTAATTGTACATATGCATATGGTAATGAGCCAGCTAGAATATGCATATACAGCATATCCGGTGAAGAAAAGTTTGTCACAGCAGATAAGGACACGTATGTAAGATATCGTGGCGGAATAAAAAGTGATGTGCTTGAAAAGGTATCAAAAGGAGACAGACTTTATTATGTTGATGACCTTGAAGACTGGATTAAGGTGACAACTGATACTGGTTACACAGGCTACGTGAAGAGCACAGATGTTGGAGAAGCTTATATTGATACTAAAGAAGATACTTATGTAGAGAATTATACAAGAGTAATGTCTGATAAAAAGATATGCCTTGGCTGGTTCCAGGTAGGTGGAATAAGCGGCAATAGTTCGGCAGAAGGACTAACAGGGTTATCATCTATTAATGTAATATCACCAACATGGTACAGTATTACATCGGCACAGGGGGATGTGTCAAGTTATGCACAGGCTTCCTGGGTTAATGATATGCATGCAAGAGGTATAAGTGTCTGGCCGCTTATCAATGATTTTAGTAAGGATGTGGATTATAAAACACTGTATTCTGTAAGGAGTAACAGAAAGACACTTATTAACAGTCTTATAAATGATGCGGTTTCTTATGGATATGATGGAATTAATCTGGATTGTGAGAATGTAAAGAAAGATTATGCGAAGGATTTTCTTCAGTTTGTAAGGGAACTTGCACTAGAATGTCACAGGAATAATATAATAC
>JBNMGS010000262.1:0-3623 GCA_050872365.1 Lachnospira sp. | reverse complement strand
CGGGAAGCGTCAGCGAAATAAAGCGGTCCGCTGTCAGGGTCACGAGCATGGCATCTGCCATGGCATAGTATTTTGGCATCTCCTCCGGCGGCTTGCGGCCATAGAAGATAACATTATCCAGCTTCTTTTCTCTGGCCAGTTCTGTCAAATCCCTGCTATACTGGTCAAGCATTGCTGTAGCCTTTTTATCTTTTTGTCTTATACGTCCATTCTGAAAGTCTTCACGCAGACGTGAAACATCTTCACCCATGCCTTCAAGAAGTTCTGTATATATTTTCTTAACAGATACCCCCATTGTATTAAGAAGTCTTGATGCAACACTGTCTGTTTCTTTAAGCATAGCTATAAGTATATGTTCTGTTCCTATGCTGTCTGCCTTGAATCTTACAGCTTCATTTGCTGCATTTACAAGTATTTTCTTTACCCTTGGTGTATATACAGCTGGCTCTTTAACACTCACAGCACAATCCGGTGCTATAAGCTGATATATAAGATTAAGCACTTTATTCTCTGTAACATCATTATTTAAAAGTACCTTACCTGCCAGACAGTCCTCTACCTTTATAAGCCCGATAAGCAGATGCTCTGAACCGATATAGCTGTGTCCGTTAACTTCTGCAGCAAATGCAGCCTGTTCAAGAACTCTCCTTGCCTGGTCTGTGAATTTATTCTGCATACTAATCCTCTTTTCTGCGCACATTTATATATTTACAGCATCACACATAACATATCAGTATCCTGTACGCACAGATACCAAGCATATATGTGAATAATCATACTTTCGTATTAATTCTTATAATAAACCTTTTCCTGTTTTACAGGTTGTATTCATAAATCACTATAATGCAAAAACACTTCTAAAAATGTCTGCTAAAAAGCACTTCCTGTAACTGCTAAAAAATATCACTTAGTTTCCTCATTATAACCCAATATGGTCCGAAATATGTTATCAGAGCTACAACAAATGCAGCAATGACAGATACTGAATTAGACGAAGTTGCGTTATACATCATATTGTAAGTCAGCAGTGTACACAATCCCATAATAGCTGAACAGATAACAGGTCTGGCAAACACCTTCATCACAGGAAGCCTGTAACCTTCTTCTCTATACAGTGTTATAAGATTCAGAATAAATATAATAACCGGAAATGATGCATTGCCTATTACAAGTGCATAGATTCCAAGATTAGTTGTACATAATAATACAACTACAAGTACTATATGAACAACAAGTGATATAAACGAATGATACATTGGTGATTTCATCCTGTCTATAGCCTGAAGGGCTGAACTTGTAACTGTTGAAAGTGTATAAAATACTACAGCCACAGCTCCAATCTTAAGCATTATTCCACCCTGCACGCTATCATATCTTGCAAACAGCAGCTTAATAACTGGTTCTCCTATTACAAATAATCCTATAAATGACGGAACTGCTATAAACATATTGGTCTTTAATGTTTCTGTAATCTTTGCATGGACACTCTCATGCTGACCTGTTGTATATGATGCAACTATACTTGGCAGCATAGATGCAGAAAGTGCAGATGCTATTCCCTGTGGTATACTGATAAGCAGTGTATAACTCGAACTGAAGTTTCCAAGGTCTTTCGTTATATTGCCCGTTTTTCCACGCATCACCATTATATTACTGAATGTTACATCATCTAAAAGAGCACTTATCTGATAAAATGTCTGACTAAGTATAATAGGAACCATAGTCATAATAATAGTCTTATATATATACTGGTTAGTATCTCTCCAGTTAGAACTATTATCCTTTTCAATCATTCTCCTGAACTTTGGACGATATAACGTATAAAGAAATACAAAAAATACAAGTGCTGTCAAAGCCCCAATTGCCGTACCTAATGTACTTCCTGCTGCACCATATGCAGAAACATTGCTGGCTGTGGCATATGCTTTCATAAGAATATAACCAGCCACAATACTTACAACTGCATTTACTATCTGTTCAATAATCTGTGATACAGCTGTCGGTATCATAGTTCCCTGTCCCTGGAAGAATCCTCTCAAAACTCCTAATATAGCAACAAAAAATATAGTTGGTGCCAATACTCTTAATGGTACAGCAAGTCCTGGTACACCACCACCATATACTACTTTCTCTATAAAATCTGCTCCAAAAAACACAAGAAGTGCTGCTGCACCACCTGTAACAAATCCTATAACAAGTAAACATCTGAGTACTTTTTCCGCGCTCTTATATCTTTTCTTTACAAATCTTGCTGAAATAAGCTTGGATACAGCCATTGGAAGCCCATATGATGAAAGAACAAGCATTATATTGTATACATTAAATGCAGTTCCATATATTCCATTTCCTTCACTTCCAATAATATTCAATACTGGAATTCTATACACCATTCCAATTATTCTTACAAAAATTCCTGCCATTGCAAGTATGGAACCCTGAAGAATAAAATTACTTTTGTTTTTTGATGACATTATATTAATCCTCTTATTTAAACACCCATCTTTTCTGAATGTTATAACTTACAACAAACAAAACAAGATCTACTATTATCTTAATTATGGCAACTGCCACCGTACCTGAAGCGAGCAATCTGGTAAATATATATACCAGCATATACGATACTGTCATCTGACAGAACCATAATATATAATACCTTATTACTGATGATTTGACATCCCTGTCTGAACTAAACACATGTTTTCTGTTCATTGTAAAATTAAACACGGATGATATCACTCTTGCTGCAACTGTACTAAATAAAAGCCTTAATGATATTGTAAACATAACCAGAAAAATATCAAGTAAATTAAATATTAAATTATCTATTATCCATGATGCAAGCGAACTTAACGCATATTTTAACGCCGTACCTGAAAATGAATATTTAAATATTACTTTATATATTTTTATAGAATCTTTAACCGGATTAAAATGTGTTGAGGCATTTTCTTCTATGTAAACCGTTCTTATTGGCACTTCCATATAATCAATATGTGACCTTTTAAACTCAAGAAGCATTCTCGTCTCATATTCAAAACGCTCACCCTCAATATCGCAAAATGTCTGCAGATATCTGTAAGGTATCGCCCTTAATCCGGTCTGCGTATCTGAAATAGTAAGTCCACACACAGCTTTAAATACGAAGCTCGTAAGATTGTTGCCAAATCTGCTTTTGAATGGAACATCATCACCATCAAATGTTCTTACCCCGAGTACAACCTTATCCTGACTAATCATAGCTTCACAGCAGTTATATATATCATCCGCCTGATGCTGATTATCACCATCTACCGTTACAACACCTAAATAGCCCACTCTGTTTTTTATACAATATTCAAAAGCAGTCTTTAAAGCTCTGCCTTTCCCTTTATTAACTTCATGATTAAGAATCGTACATTCTTCATATGCACCAACTTTTTCAAAAGGCCACATATGACTCTCATCACTTCCATCATTAACCAATATTATATCCCTGAATCCCTTTCTAATAAGTGAATCCACAACTGCAACCAGTTTTTCATCCGGATTCAGTGAAGGAATAATAACTGATACTTTCATATCTTTTCTTTGCACTCCTATCCATGCCTCTGTACTATACGCTATTTTCTACAGCTTTATACTAT
>JBNMGS010000261.1:0-3631 GCA_050872365.1 Lachnospira sp. | reverse complement strand
CCTTTACATCTTGTAAGTGTAGTCTCATAAGTAAGGCTGTTGCTCTTATCAATTGAGCGCATAGTTGATTCTGATATTCCATCATAACGTTCTCTTGCAATAAGAGCAGCACCGCAAGCACCCATGATACCTGCAATATCAGGTCTTATGGCATTAACACCAGTGATTTTTTCAAAACTTCTAAGGACAGCATCGTTATAGAAAGTACCACCCTGCACAACTATATGCTTGCCAAGATCGGAAGGGTCAGCAATCTTTATAACTTTGTATAATGCGTTTTTAATAACTGAGTATGCAAGACCAGCTGATATATCAGAAACTTCTGCACCTTCCTTTTGTGCCTGTTTAACCTTGGAATTCATAAATACTGTACATCTTGTACCAAGGTCTATAGGATGTTTGGCAAAAAGAGCTGCCTTTGCAAAATCCTGGACAGAGTAGTTAAGAGATTTAGCAAATGTTTCTATAAACGAACCACATCCAGATGAACATGCTTCGTTAAGCTGTACTGAATCAACAGTCTGATTTTTAATTTTAATACACTTCATATCCTGACCGCCGATATCAATGATACAGTCAACATCAGGGTCGAAAAATGCAGCAGCATAGAAATGAGATACAGTTTCTACTTCACCTTCGTCAAGCATGAGAGCTGATTTTATAAGAGCTTCTCCATATCCGGTAGAACATGCCTGTACAATCTTTGCTTTAGGTTGGAGCTTGGTATATATCTCCTTGATTGCTTTAATAGTAGTGGCAAGTGGAGAACCATTGTTGCTTGAGTAGAATGAATAAAGAAGATTACCATCTTCATCTACAAGAGCAACCTTAGTTGTAGTAGAACCAGCATCAATACCAAGATAGCAGTTACCTTCGTACGATGCTATATCAGCTGTTTTAACATGATGCACACTGTGCCTTTTTATAAAGTCATCATATGCAAGCTGGTTTTCAAAAAGTGGTTCCATACGTTCAACTTCAAAGTCAAGCTTAATCTTTCCCTGAAGACGTTTTATTATGTCAGTTACATCAACACATACATTCTTATCGTAGTTCATAGCAGAACCAACAGCAGCAAAAAGGTGAGAATGTTCTGGTGCAATAGTCTGTTCAGGTGTAAGGCTTAATGTACGCACAAATGCCTGCTTTAACTCTGAAAGAAAGTGAAGAGGACCTCCAAGGAAAGCCACATTGCCACGTATCGGCTTTCCACAGGCAAGACCAGAGATAGTCTGGTTTACAACAGCCTGGAATATAGATGCTGATAAATCTTCTTTAGTTGCACCCTCGTTAATAAGAGGCTGTATATCAGATTTTGCAAATACACCACATCTTGCTGCAATAGGATAAATAGATTTATAATGTTTGGCATATTCATTAAGACCGGAAGCATCTGTTTGTAAAAGTGTAGCCATCTGGTCGATGAAAGAACCTGTACCCCCGGCACATATACCATTCATACGCTGATCGATACCATTTGTAAAATATATGATCTTTGCATCCTCGCCGCCAAGCTCTATAGCAACGTCACATTGTGGAGCATAGTCCTGAAGAGCAGTTGAGACAGCAACAACTTCCTGAGTGAATGGAACTTCGAGGTGTTTTGCAAGAGTAAGACCACCTGAACCGGTTATAACAGGATATACTTCGAATTCTCCAAGCTGAGATACAGCCTTTTCAAGCAGTCCCTGTAAAGTTTCCTGAATATTGGCAAAGTGTCTTTCGTAATCAGAAAATAAGATATTATTATTATCATCAAGAATTGCGATCTTTACTGTTGTTGAACCAATATCAATACCTAATCTGTATTTATTCATATTCATTACGGCAGAGCCGTCCTCCTTGTTTAGTTATTTATAGTGATGCGGGTAATAAATATTCATTACCCATTGATGTAAATTAAAATATTCCAGAATTATAATGTTAAAATGTCGGAAAATGAAGAATTACTTCGAAATAAATTACAACTGACATATTATATAAGAAATAACAGAATAATTCAACACTATTGATATGACTGTTTATATAAAATTAATAATACTAAAATAAGAACTTAATTGACAAAGGAATCCATTATTTTTATACTTTGTTTATATGATATTAGAGGATTGAATGAATTGCGAAGCAATATAGCAATAGCAGCATAGCAATATGGGTACATCATATATGGATAAGTTACCTTTTGTTGCAGACATCTTTATGTCGTATTATTATAATGAGTGATGATTATTGTGGTTTGAAATATCTATGTCAATGTAAGCATGTAAGCATAAAGATATTAAATCTGCCAGTATTAGATTCAGGCAGGTTTGGCTATGATAAAAGTTTCACAGAAACGAGGAATTTAATGAATTGGTTTTCTAAATTTGAAAGAAAGTATTCAAAGTATGCAATACAGAATCTTATGGTTTATATTATTATATTGTATGCTGTTGGATTTGTATTTGAAGTGTTTGCACCCGGTGTATACAGTGCATATCTTTCACTTGACTTTTCTAAGATATTTGCAGGACAGATATGGCGTCTTGTCACATTTATAATACAACCACCTTCAACAAGTATTATTTTTGTATTTTTCTCACTGTATTTTTATTATCTTATAGGTACTGTACTTGAAAATATATGGGGAGCATTTAAGTTTAATGTATATTTCTTTTCAGGGGTATTGTTAAATATTGTTGCGGCGCTTATAATATATCTTATATTTGGTATCAGCTTTAATATGAGCACACATTATATAAACCTTGCTTTATTTATGGCATTTGCAATGGAACAGCCGGATTTGGAAGTCTTGCTTTTCTTTATCATACCTATAAAGATAAAGTGGATGGCATTGCTTGACGGAATAGTATTCGGAATAACTATAATATGTGGCTTTGCAGTACCTACAATGGCAGCAGGCGGTTCAAGTGCAGGATATGCAATGTGGCAGGGACTGTATAGTGCCGGTCTGTTATCAGGAAGTGGTATGGGCTGCTATGCCAATGCTATCGCAGCACTTGTATCTATGCTTAATTTCATAGTGTTTATGATAGTATCAAGGAAAACACCTTATAAGTCATCAACACAAAGAAACTATAATAAGGCTATGTATACAGCTAAGAAAGCGGAAAAGAACAGAATGAATGGCAGAAAACCATCATTCAATGAAAAGGTATACAATGCCAATAGTGAAAAGTCTACATGGGACAGTGCAAATAAGCCGTACAGACCTGCACGCAACGGACAGCCTAAGCACAGGTGTGCAGTATGTGGAAGAACAGAACTGGATGATGAGCATCTTGTATTTAGATTCTGTTCAAAGTGTGCAGGCAATTATGAATATTGTAATGATCATTTATATACACATATTCATATTACTGGTAATAACAATCAGGCAAAGTAATTATAGAAGTTGCAATGTGACATAAGATGTAAGCGTCAAAAGTATAAAAAGTCGTTTAAGATTGCAGAAAATGACTTTTACTTTTGACACTCACATCATAATATTTTAAAGATAAATAAAAAATTTCCCGTAAGGGAAAAAGGGATAAAAAAAAGAACTGGCAACTTGCTATTGTCGCGAATACTCACTATCGTCGCCGTTATGATGCTTAACTTCTGTGTTCGGTATGGGTACAGGTGTGTCCAT
>JBNMGS010000260.1:0-3653 GCA_050872365.1 Lachnospira sp. | reverse complement strand
GATGATATATATCATATTGACAAAACTCAGTTTAACGTACCTTTCGTATGTGGAGCAAGAGATTTAGGTGAAGCATTAAGAAGAATCAATGAAGGTGCATCTATGATAAGAACCAAGGGCGAACCTGGTACTGGTGATGTTGTCCAGGCTGTCCGCCATATGAGAAAGATGAATTCTGAAATCCGTAAGATAACATCTATGCAGAAGGATGAGCTTTTTGAAGAAGCCAAGCAGTTACAGGTTCCTTACGACCTTGTACTTTACGTACATGATAATGGCAGACTTCCTGTTGTTAACTTTGCAGCCGGCGGTGTTGCCACTCCTGCTGATGCAGCTCTTATGATGCAGCTTGGAGCCGAAGGTGTATTCGTAGGTTCTGGTATCTTTAAGTCTGGCAATCCTGCAAAACGTGCTTCAGCTATCGTCCAGGCTGTCACTAACTATCAGGATGCTGCTCTTATAGCCAGATTATCTGAAGATCTTGGAGAGGCTATGGTTGGTATCAATCCAAGCGAGATTCAGATTATTATGGAAGAACGTGGCCGCTAGAATAGCGATTCTATAACTAAGAAAAGAGGTTTGGATTATTATGAATATAGGCATACTTGCTGTACAAGGTGCTTTCATAGAGCATGCTCATATGATTGAGCATCTTGGACATACTGCTATTCAGATTCGTCAAAGGGATGATTTAGAGGGAATAGATGGTCTTATACTTCCTGGTGGTGAAAGTACAGTTCAGGGACAGCTTCTTAACAAGCTTGATATGATGGATAATATCCGCTCTATGATTAACAACGGACTTCCTACACTTGCAACATGTGCTGGTCTTATACTCCTTGCCAGTCATATAGCTGATGATGATACTGTCCACATCGGTACTCTTCCTGTTACTGTTAAGCGTAACGCTTACGGAAGACAGCTTTCAAGCTTTGTAACTAATGCTGATATTAAGCATATTGGTAATTACCCTATGACATTTATAAGGGCACCATATATTGAAAGTGTATCAGATGGTGTTGAAGTACTTGCCACTGTTGATAACAGGATTGTAGCAGCCAGATATAAAAACCAGATTGGACTGGCATTTCATCCTGAATTAACTGACGATTCAAGAATACATGAATATTTCTTATCAATGGTACAGAATTCATTATTAAAAATTGTGAGTTGATTTATTGTTGATTTTTATGAGTTAATTTAAAAAACGCCAGTAGAATGAGAATATCATATCAAACAATATCCTTTCTACTGGTGCTTTTTATCTCACTTTATCATAATGTGTCCACATTCTTATAACTTTTACAGTTCCCTCGTATTCAATTTCATTAATCACAACTGTTTGATTGTATACCTGATATACTAATCTATGCTGAATATTAATTCTTCGTGAATATACTCCCTGTAAGTTTCCAACAAGCTCCTCGTATGGAGGCGGATTCTGAAATGGATTTTCTTTAATAATCTGAATTAACTTTTTTGCTTTTTCATCAAGATGTACACTTTTTAAATTTTTTATATCTTTTTCTGCTAACCTGGTATAAACAATTTTGTACATAATTTTACCACTCTATATCTTCCTCTGGAATGCAATCTTCTATAGGTGTATTCATACCTTCCTGAATTGATTCGGCCATACCCGGAATAGAATTAAGGTAGACTGTTTCCTGAATTGCATTCCAATCACTTTCTGAAATAAGAACAGCATTTCCCTTCTTACTTACGATTAAAGCAGGTTCACTATAAAGATTGACATCTTCTACTAAATTATAGAGTTCCTTTCTCGCACTTGTTATATTAATTACTGACATAATAAAATCTCCTTACATCTGATCTATTTTTAAATATTTTCACTTATAATCTTTTATATGTCACAATTATTATAGCGTACGCTTTTGCGTACGTCAAGTGTGCTTTAAAAACTATTATTTATATAAAGCATTACATTTCTATCAATATCAAGTCAGTCATTAAAGGAATATTACTTTCACACTCTCACCTTAACACCCTTAGTATCCCTGTGTGCCATCTTCATCTTTGCAAAGTCTATATTCTTTCCTTTATATTCCATCGTGAATTCCATGCCATCATCCATAAGGAATATTTCTTCTATATAATCATCTTTGCCAAGCTTGATACCCCTGACACCAACAGCACCCTTTTTCTTGACAGGTATCTCAGAAAGCGGGAACTTTAAGAAGTATCCGTTAGCTGTCTGTACAACAACATTCTTGTTGCTGACAACATCCTCAACCTCACTTGTCGTACCATCCAGATTGAACTTGGAATATGTCTGTACCTCTATATCTGCCTTTTCTATACTTACTATCTTATCATCATCCTGAAGCTTAGTTGAGGCTACTGTTCTTTTTGCTACATCAAACTCGGCTGTATCTACTATCTTCATCATACCCTGGCTTGTAACAAACAGCAGCTTCTGGTCCTTTATAGTATCATATGCACACAGATAGATGATCAGTTCACCACTACTGTCATAATTTCCAAGGTTATCTATAGGAGTTCCCTTGTCCCTGAACTTGGTAGAAAAAGGAATATCCTTTACCTTTATCTGGTGAAGCTGCCCATTATCCGTAAATATACATATCTTATCTGTATTCATACATGTAAATACATACTTAAAATCATTATATATGGCTTCTTTATTACGCTCATATGCTGCTGTATCTATAGTCTTGGCGTAACCGAACCTGTCCATGATGAATACAACTTCCTGTGCAGGTACCTCTTTTTCTACAAACACAGCTACTTTGGCATCTGTTATAACAGTTTTTCTTTCAACGCCATATTCTTTCCTGATACGTGCAAGGTCATCCTTGATAACCTTAGCCATAGCCTTTTTACTGCCAAGTATCTTCTCATACTTTGCTATCTTTGCTAAACATTCATCATATTCCTTCTGAAGTGCAAGTATCTCAAGACCTATAAGCTTATATAGTCTCATTTCAAGTATGGCAGATGCCTGCTTTTCTGTAAAATCAAGCTTAGCTGCCTGCTTCTTTGATGCCTCTGACTTAAACTTAATGCCCTCAACATTACCATTAATAAGACAATCTTTTGCCATCTTAAGATTCGAGCTTCCACGAAGAATCTCTATTATAAGGTCTATGATATCACAGGCTCTTATAAGACCTTCCTTTATCTCTTTATTAGCAAGCTCTTTGTTAAGAAGTGTTGTGTATTTTCTTCTGTTTATTTCATACTGGAAATCTATATGATGCTTTATTATCTGACGAAGTCCAAGTGTTTCCGGTCTTCCATCCACTATTGCAAGCATATTTACTCCAAATGTATCTTCAAGCTTTGTTTTCTTATAAAGAAGATTCTTAAGATTCTCTACATCTGCATTTTTCTTTAACTCAAGTACTATTCTTATTCCTTCCTTTGACGACTCATTTGACACATCTACTATGTCTGTTGTCTTCTTAGTTTCAACAAGATCAACTACATCAGATATGAACTTTCCAATATTAGCGCCTATCATGGTATAAGGAATCTCTGTTATGACAAGTCTGTCCTTCTCACCCTTCTTGGCAGCAGGTTCAAAGACAACCTTTCCTCTTAGCTTTATCTTGCCAGTTCCAGTCTCATATATACCAGGAAGCTCCGACTTGTTGATAACAAGCCCTCCAGTT
>JBNMGS010000259.1:0-3670 GCA_050872365.1 Lachnospira sp. | reverse complement strand
GTAATAACATACTAAAACTGACATGTCACAGCATTGCTGCTAACATGTTAATGCGCTTACAACTAACATGTTAGTAAAATTTTATCATACAATAGTACAATTTTTAGCATAAAAATTGTGTGGGTAAAAATTATACTATAAAGACTAAATATTGTAATAACTAAGAACGTAAAAAAAAGGTATTATTAAACCATAGAAAACAGCAGCACAATGAAGTGCAGAACAATGTTTAAGGACGTCTTTAAAGAAACTATTTAATAATATGTGATGTATAAACGCAGGAATATATCTCGTATAAGAATGGAGGATATACAATGAAAGAAACTAATGGAAAGGTAAAACCTTTCGGGATAAAAGATAAGCTGGGCTATATGTTTGGCGATTTTGGTAATGATTTTACATTTTTGCTGTCAGCAATGTTTTTACTTAAATTCTACACAGATGTTATGGGTGTGTCAGCAGCACTTGTAGGACTTATGATGATGGCAGCAAGATTCGTTGATGCAGTAACAGATGTAACTATGGGACAGATAGTTGACAGAAGCAGACCTGGAAAGAAAGGTAAGTTTGCTCCATGGATAAGACGTATGTGCGGACCAGTTGCAGTTGCTTCATTCCTGATGTATGCAACATATTTTAAGGGAATGCCAATGGGATTTAAGATATTCTGGATGTTCTTTACATATCTTCTCTGGGGAAGTGTATGTTACACAGGTGTTAATATTCCTTATGGTTCAATGGCATCAGCACTTTCTGAAAACCCAACAGACAGAACATCACTTTCTAACTGGAGAACAATTGGTGCAACACTTGCACAGACAGCAATTGGTGTTGTATTACCACTTGTAGTATATTATACAGATGCAGCAGGTAATAAAGTATTATCTGGTGAAAAGATGATGATAGGTGCTCTTGTTTGTTCTATAGGAGCTGTAATTTGTTATATGTTATGTTATCATATGACAACGGAACGAGTTAAGGTTGAACAGAATACGCAGAAGTTTTCTTTTAAGGAGCTTATAAAAGAACTTGTTCATAACAAAGCGTTAATTGGTATTATCGTATGTGCATTAGTATTCTTACTTGCACAGTTATCACTCAGCAATATGAACAATTATATATATCCTAATTATTTTGGAAATGTATCAGCTATGTCGATAGCTAATCTTGCAGGAACAGTTATAGTACTTGTTCTTTCAACATTTATAGTAAAGCTTGCAGCAAAGATTGGTAAGAAAGAATTATCAGTCATAGGCAGTATAATAAGTGCAGCATCATTTTTAGTACTGTTCTTTATACATACAGATAATGTATGGGTATGGATGATATTGGTATGGATATCAACAATTGGAACATCAATGTTTAATATGATTATATGGGCTATGATTACAGATGTAATTGATGATTCAGAAGTAAAAACAGGTGTCCGTCAGGATGGTACAATATATTCAGTATATTCATTTGCAAGAAAGCTGGGACAGGCCTGCTCATCAGGTATATCAGGTGTGCTTCTTTCAATAATAGGTTACACAGCAGCTACAGCACATGACCCTAAGGTAGTAGATGGTATCTATAACGTAACATGTCTTGTACCAGCAATAGGAATGATTCTTCTTTTCCTTGCATTACAGTTCTTATACCCTCTTAACAAGAAGAGAGTTGAGGAAAATGCAAAGATTCTTAAAGAGAGAAGAGAAGCTAAGGCACAGTAATAAGCATTTAAGGATTGCCTGTATGCAATTACAGACATATGGGTAATCCTTCAAATAAAATAACAAAATCAACGAATGATGAAGTAACAGAATAATAATAACATAAGACAATAAGATAAAACAAATAAGTTAACAACTATGAATTATGAGATAAAATATTAAAGGCGCAGGAGGAATTAATTATGTTATATCCAATTTTAACAGAATCAAGATTATTAAGCGATTTAAGCGGAGTATGGGATTTTAAGTTAGACAACGGCAAAGGCTTTGATGAGAAATGGTATGAAGCTCCATTAAAGGATGCAGACACCATGCCGGTTCCGGCTTCATATAACGATTTAAAAGAAGGAGCTGATTTCAGGGACCATTATGGATGGGTATTTTATCAGAGAACTATCTCTGTTCCATCATATGTTAAGAGTCAGAGAATTGTATTAAGATGTGCAGCAGTAACACATTATGCAAAGATTTATCTTAATGGTAACTTAATATGTGAGCATAAGGGTGGATTCCTTCCATTTGAAGTTGAATTAAATGATGTATTAGAGGATGGAGATAATCTTCTTACAATCGCAGTTAATAATGTTATTGATTATACAACTCTTCCAGTTGGTGGTAAGGCTAATATGATGAATGGCATGATGGGCGGAATGGGTGCAGGTGCATCTGAAAAGCCACAGAACAATCCTAACTTTGATTTCTTTAATTATTGTGGTATCACAAGACCGGTTAAGATATATACAACACCTAAGACATATATTGATGATATTACAGTGACATCTGATATTGATTTTGGAAAGGAAACACCATCTGCTGTAATTAATTATGAAGTTGATATTAAGGGTGCAGATAAAGATAGTACAGATTGTAAGGTTGAAGTGTTTGATGCAGAAGGCAAGAAGATTGCAGAGGCAGCAGGTGCAGAAGGAAAGATTGAACTTGATAATGTAAGATTATGGCAGCCATTAAATGCTTATCTTTATCAGATAAAGGTTACAGCAGGTGAAGATGTTTATACACTTCCTTATGGTGTAAGAAGTGTAAGAGTAGACGGAATTAAGTTCTTAATCAATGAAAAGCCATTCTACTTTAAGGGCTATGGAAAGCACGAGGATACATTCCCTAATGGACGTGGAATTAATCTTCCTATGAATACTAAGGATATATCTATTATGAAGTGGCAGCATGCTAACAGCTTCAGAACAAGTCATTATCCATACAGTGAAGAAATGATGAGATTATGTGATGAAGAAGGTATTGTTGTTATCGATGAAACACCAGCAGTAGGTGTTAACCTTAAGTTTGGTGGTGGTGCTAACTTTAATGGACAGCCAATCGGAACATTTGATAAAGAACACGGAGTTCAGACACAGGAACATCATAAGGATGTTATAAGAGATATGATTTCAAGAGATAAGAACCACGCATGTGTTGTTATGTGGAGTATTGCTAATGAGCCAGATTCAGCATGTGAAGGTGCTTATGAATATTTCAAGCCATTATATGACCTTACAAGAGAACTTGACCCACAGAAGCGTCCTTGTACTCTCGTAAGTGTACAGATGGGAACATCACCTGAAACAGACTGCTCATCAAAGTTAAGTGATGTTATATGTCTTAACCGTTATTATGGATGGTATTTTGGCGGACCAGACCTTGATGTATCAGAAAAGGCATTAAGACAGGAGCTTGATGCATGGAGAAGTATAGGAAAGCCAGTTATGTTCACAGAGTATGGCGCAGATACAGTAATGGGACTTCATGATACAACATCTGTTATGTATACAGAAGAATATCAGGTTGAGTATTGTGAGATGAATAATAAGGTGTTTGATGAATATGAATTCGTAGTAGGTGAACAGGCATGGAACTTTGCAGATTTTGCTACAAGCCAGAGCTTACTAAGAGTTCAGGGCAATAAGAAGGGCTTATTCACAAGAGACAGAAAGCCTAAGATG
>JBNMGS010000258.1:0-3670 GCA_050872365.1 Lachnospira sp. | reverse complement strand
GTTTGGTGATGAGTTTGATCTGAATGTAAGGCTTACATCCATAGAAGATTATGGCGGATGGGATGAAGCCTACAGGATATATTTTGATGATGGAGGATGGTTCGATGAAATATACGACAACTGATTCAACTAATAAAGAACCGGAATTCGATGAGAAGATAATGAAAAATAAGAAAGTGAAAGATAAGAAAGTAAGGGTTATACCTGGATTTCATCTTACACTTGGAATAACAGTTACAATGTTATCACTTATAGTGCTTATACCACTTGCATCAGTTATGGTGTATTCACTTAAGTTATCACCTGGTGAGTTTATAGCTCTTGTAACTAAGAAAAATGTTGTAAATGCATTTGTGACAAGTATAAGCTGCTCATTTATAGCTGCAGTTATTAATTGTGTGTTTGGTACTATACTTGCATGGACATTTGTTAAATATGATTTTGCGGGTAAGAGAATACTTGACGGACTTATTGAGCTTCCGTTTGCACTTCCTACAGCAGTTGCAGGCATAACACTTTCAAAGATGTATTCAGAGACGGGGTTGCTTGGAAAACCGCTTGCATCACTAGGAATCGAGGTTTCTTATACACATATAGGACTTATTATTGCTTTAGTGTTTGTTGGCATTCCATTTGTAGTAAGGGCTGTGACACCGGTTCTTGAGAAGATGGATCCACAGTATGAGGAGGCAGCTTATATATTGGGAGCAAGTCCTTCAAAAACATTTTTTAAAGTAATACTTCCTGAGATAAGTCCTGCATTACTTACAGGCTTCGGTCTTGCTTTTGCGAGAGGAATCGGAGAGTATGGAAGTGTTATATATATATCAGGAAACAGTGCTAAGGAACATACGCAGGTTGTTTCATACGTTATAATGCAGAAACTCAATTACATAGATTATGCATCTGCAACAGCGATAGCACTTGTAATGCTTATAATATCATTTCTTATATTACTGATTATTAATATTATACAGATGAGGGTAGCCAAGAGAACCTCTTAAATGAAGTGATAATATATTAAATTATTAAACAGAGTTGAAAATATAAATGATTAATATGTTAGTTAAAAGAACTAATCAAAAGTATTAATATAGAAATATCTAATCAGGAATATTTAATCAGAATGGAGGTAAGTATGAGCGAGAATGATAAACTTGAAAAGAAAAAAAGAACAACAAGGAATATATGTGTGCTTATAACAGTGGTTTTTATTACGATAATGCTTATACTTCCATTGCTTTCCATAATAGTAAGTTCACTTAAAGAGGGAATCGGATTTTATATAAAATCGATAACCACTTCTTATGTATTAAGTGCGTTAAAGGTTACACTTATTGCAACAGTTATAGCGGTTATTATAAATACTTTGTTTGGAATAATAGCGGCATGGGTACTTACAAGATTCGATTTTAGAGGAAAACAGGTACTTGCGACACTTATAGATATACCGTTTTCAATATCTCCGGTTATAGTAGGTCTTGCTTTTCTTATGACATTCGGAAGACTTGGTTTTTTCTATCCGGTTATAAGATGGTTCAATGAAGTGTTTGGAACAAATGTCAGAATAGCATTTGCAGTTCCTGGTGTTGTGTTGGCAACGATATTTGTTACATTTCCATATGTATCAAGGGAAATAATACCAGTACTTAACTCGTTAGGCAAAGATGAGGAAGAAGCGGCAGCTCTTATGGGAGCCAACGGTTTTACTATATTTTTTAAGATAACACTTCCTAATATTAAGTGGTCACTTATATATGGAATTATATTATGTACATCAAGGGCACTTGGCGAATTTGGTGCTGTAAATGCATTGTCCAAGACTAGAGGTGAGACATTTACACTTCCACTTGAGATAGATGCTTTGTATATGTCTGGAACTGATTCGTCGATAACAGCTGCATTTGCGGTATCATCAATACTTGTTATAATAGCAGTTATAGTACTTATACTTAGAAATGTGTTTGAATATAGGCAGAAGAATGCCGGGAAAGGAGGGAGTAAGTAATGTATGTAGAGATGAAAAATATATTTAAACAATATGGAAGTTTCAGGGCATCAGACAATGTAAACTTTGGTATTGAAAAGGGAAAGCTTGTTGCACTACTTGGTCCTTCGGGAAGTGGAAAAACAACTATATTAAGAATGATAGCAGGACTTGAAACTCCAAGCTTTGGAGATATATACATAGATGGAAAGAGAGTGAATGATATTCCAGCAAGCCAGAGAGGTATTGGATTTGTATTTCAGAATTATGCGTTGTTCCGTCATATGACAGTATATGATAACATAGCTTTCGGTCTTAAGTTACAGAAAGTTCCAAAGGATGAAATAAAGAAGAGAGTTACGGAGCTTCTTGAGATAACAGGACTTGCAGGTCTTGAAAAAAGATATCCCAACCAGTTATCAGGAGGACAGAGACAGAGAGTAGCGTTTGCGAGAGCTCTTGCACCTAACCCACAGGTACTTCTTTTAGATGAACCTTTCGCTGCGATAGATGCAAAGGTAAGAACGGAGCTTAGAACATGGCTTAGAAGCATGGTTACAAAGCTTGGAATAACAAGTATATTTGTAACACATGATCAGGATGAGGCAGTTGAGGTTGCAGATGAGATAATCATAACTAACCATGGCAAGATAGAACAGATGGGAAGTCCTGTTGATATATATAAGAGTCCGGCAACACCTTTTGTTGTTGAATTCATAGGAAAAGCTTCAGAGGTTAATGATTATTCAAAGCTTAAAGGCTTTGATGAGGTTAAGGGTGCTGACAGGGCAGTTATAAGACCGGAGTTCGTAAAGATAGCAAAGTATGGAAAACTGCAGCAGTATAACAGTGCAGCAGAAGAAGGTTATGTTGAAGATATATTATTCAGAGGTAATCATCTTGATGTAACAGTTAATATAGGTTGTACAAAGATTACAGGAGAATGGTCACTAGAGAAAGAACCTCTTGTTGTTGGAGAGAAAGTTCATGTTCTTATACATAGAATATATGCGGTTGACAGCGAAAAAACATACCTGTGCGAGAATAAGGGCATGAAGTCAGATGATGTATTCTATATCTGATTATATAGAATTTATTTCATGGTATTACATTATTTGTACAATATGGTATTGTTAAATCTTTAATGTAATAGTAGTATATTAAAGTAATTATGTTACTTCAAGAAGGAGTGCTTATGAAGATAAATGGATTAAAGAAGCTTACAACAGATGTTCTTATAATAGGTGGTGGAACAGCAGGATGTTATGCAGCACTTACAATAAGAGAGCAGTCGGATGCTAAGATTATTATAGCAGAGAAAGCTAATATAAAAAGAAGCGGATGTCTTGCGGCTGGTGTTAATGCAATCAATGCATACATAGTTGAGGGAAGAAAGCCGGAGGATTATGTAGATTATGCCAAAAAGGATGCAGATGATATAGTAAGAGAAGACCTTCTTCTTACAATGTCTGAAAGACTTAATGAAGTCACAGCCAAGATGGAAAAGCTTGGTCTTGTCATATTAAAGGATGAGAATGGAAAGTATGTTGCAAGAGGCAACCGTAATATTAAGATTAACGGTGAGAATATCAAGCCAATACTTGCAGATGCGGTAAATAGTCTTGACAATGTAACTGTAATTAACAGACTTAATATAACTGATTACATAGTAAAGGATAATAC
>JBNMGS010000257.1:0-3674 GCA_050872365.1 Lachnospira sp. | reverse complement strand
TATCAAGAATAATCCCGATAACGGCTAATAACGAATAATAACGGATAATGAATAGCTAATAAGTGACTAATATCTCATCAGCCCGTAGCTCTCTCTATATCTGTCACACCATCTATCTTTCTTAACTTATCTATAAGTCTGTTAAGTTCTTCTTTACCAGATACGACAAAACCTAAGTTGATAGTTGCAATATTTTTCTTGTTGACGCGGCTGTTCATGAATCTTACATCAATATTGGCCTCTGTAAACAATCTTGATATATCAACAATAAGACCTTTACGATTACCTGCAAATATGTTTATCTCTGCACTGTACTTCTCATCCTTATTCTCTGTCTGTTCCCATTCTGCCTCGATAAGTCTTGCCCGCTCGCTCGCCGGGAAGTTGAGTATGTTAATACAATCCGTTCTATGGATTGATATACCTCTTCCTCTTGTAACAAAGCCTACTATCTCATCACCTGGAACAGGATTACAGCATTTAGAGAATCTTACGGCAACATCATGAATTCCCTTGACTACAATTCCACCTTTGCCTTTTTTATTATCCTTCTCTTTTTCTTTGCTTTCACTTGCTACTATCTGTTCAAGCGCCTGCTTGTCTGTAATCTCAGCTTTCTTTGTCTTCTGATATTCTTCATTGAGTTTGTTGACTATCTGTCCTTCTTTTAATGCGCCATGTCCAACAGCTGCCATGATTGAATCCCAATCCTTATAGCCATATTTTCTTAACGCTTTCTCAACATATTCTGGCTTGTTTATCTCTGAAAGAACAATACCTTTACCCTTACAATAATTAGATATAAGCTCTTTACCCTTTATTATATTATCTTCCTTGAGCTCCTGCTTAAACCACTGGTTTATCTTATTACGTGCCTGTGTTGACTTAACCATAGATAACCAGTCACGGCTTGGTCCCTTAGAATTCTGTGAAGTAATAATCTCTATTCTGTCACCATTCTTTATTTCATAATCAATATTTACAAGCTTTCCGTTAACCCTTGCACCTACCATTTTATTACCTACAGCACTGTGTATGCTGTAAGCAAAATCAATAGGATTAGAGCCTGCTGGAAGTGTCTTGACATCACCTGTAGGTGTAAAACAGTATACTGAATCTGAAAAAAGATTAAGGTCATTCTTAATAGACGATAAGAATTCCTTATTATCTGACATATCTCTCTGCCATTCAAGTATCTGTCTTAACCAGCTAAGCTTAGCCTCTTCATTCTTATTGGACTCTCCAGTTTTTCCTTCCTTGTACTTCCAATGTGCTGCAATACCATATTCAGCTATTCTATGCATCTCATATGTTCTTATCTGCACTTCAAAAGGCTGTCCGTTGGATGCTATAAGCGTTGTATGAAGTGACTGGTACATATTAGGCTTTGGCATAGCTATATAATCCTTGAATCTTCCAGGTATTGGCTTGTACATCTCATGTATGACACCAAGTGCTGCATAACAGTCCTTAACAGTATCTACCTTAATTCTTACTGCAAATATATCATATATCTGGTCAAGAGTCTTGTTCTGGTTGACCATCTTTCGATAGATTGAGAAGAAATGTTTAACTCTTCCATCTATCTCAGCTTCTATGCCTGCATTGCTTATATGCATACCAACTTCCTTGATTATGCTCTTTATAAATGCTTCTCTTCCAGGCCTGTTAATATCAACCTGTTTTACAAGATCATTATAAGTATCAGGCATAAGATATTTCATGGAGAGATCATCTAGCTCTACCTTTATCTTAGATATACCAAGCCTGTGAGCAATAGGAGCATATATATCCATAGTTTCTCTTGATTTTTCGACCTGCTTTGCCGGCGACTGATATTGCATTGTACGCATATTATGAAGTCTGTCGGCAAGCTTTATGAGGATAACTCTTATATCCTTTGCCATAGCAAGGAACATTTTCCTTAAATTCTCAGCCTGTACTTCTATCTTATCATGCTGATAATTAAGCTGTGTAAGCTTTGTAACACCATCTACAAGAAGCGCTACTTCATCACCAAACTCTCTTGCTACATCTTCACTTGTCATAACTGTATCTTCAACAACATCATGTAAAAGACCTGCTATGATAGATTCTTTATCAAGCTCAAGTTCCGCTAATATAATAGCAACGCACAAAGGATGAATAATATATGGCTCTCCTGATTTTCTGAACTGTCCTTCATGAGCCTTTTTTGCAACCTTGTATGCACGCTCTATATCTGAAAGGTCAGATGATGGATGATACAATTTTACTTTCTCAATAAGGTCTGCATAAAGTTCTTCAGGACTTGTAAAGTCTGCCGGAGTATCTACTGATTTTTCAACCTTGCTTGTTTTTATATTCTTGTTTCCTGCTAATTCTATACTGCTCTCTGGCATATAATCTCTCCCCTCGTATATCTATAATCCGGGTGCACAGCCTGTATATGACTGCTTTTTATATTTATATATTTTGTTATTTTGCTTTTATTATCTCTTGTTATATTTTTGTTAATTCATAATATATTATTATTGCCAAAAGGTATTTTGCCCTTCATTTATAATCCATTTATAATTAATTTATAATTAATCAAATCACCATATTAGGGCGGATTACAAAGTCTTTAACCAACTTATAGGCAGGCTCATGTGGACTTAGACCTTCTGACCATAGCATCATATATTATACCTCAGCGTATAACTTTTCCATAAACTCTCTTGTAGCAACTGCATTTTCCGGTACAGTGTTTTCAAGTGTACAATGTACATATGGCTTATATTCCTTAATCTTCTTAAGTAAAAGCGGATAATTAAGACCACCTGTTCCTGCTGCTATTGACTTAAGTTCATCACCTTCAACCACATAATCTTTGCAGTGAACAACAGCAATATCTTTTAACAACATATCAAATGCCTTCTCTATAATCTCATCCTGCTTGTCTATATTACCTACATAAAGAAGGTTAACAGGGTCAAATATAATCTGAAGATTAGGTGAATCTATAGCATCTAATACTTTTCGTGCTCTTTCAACAGTATTGACAATATGTTTCCATACTGGCTCAATAGCTACTATAACGCCAAACTGTTCTGCATATTTAACTATAGGTCTTAAGTTATCTATAAAGCACTGAAGCGCCTCGTCTGAATGATTGGCTGGTTCATACTTATACTCTTCGTTAACTGCACCTGTCTCTGTTCCAACAACACCGCAGCCAAGTATGCTTGCAAATCTGATATGTGCCTTATACTTTTCTACTATCTCCTTATGCTTTTCAGGATTAGGGTTACATAAATTAAGATAACATCCAAGAACTGCCACATCAACTTTATTCTCTGCACACAGCTCCTTAATATACATTGCAAGTCCAGGTGTCATAGTCTCAACTCCCGGCTTAAACTCCTTTATTGACTTAGAAAGTGCTATATGCATGCAATGAAATCCCTGCTTGTGTATGTTAGGGATAAGTTCATCAAGCGGTGCATATGCAACATCATGTGCTCTGATACCTATTCTCATAATAATCCTCATTTCTGTGCACTTTTCGCATAACGGGCTGTGTCAAGTGCACGCAGACACAAATCCCGCATGTATATATATTAATGTATACTATATGTAATATGTACATTGTGTACAATTATTAACAATATGCTACTTACCTGTAAGTACAGGTACTTAAATGTATGCATCTT
>JBNMGS010000256.1:0-3679 GCA_050872365.1 Lachnospira sp. | reverse complement strand
TGTAATATGCAGGAGGTGCTTCATAATGATAAAAAGAAAGTATGTAAAGAAAAGTGCAAGACTAATACTGGCAGTTGTATTATCAGCGGGAATGTTACTTACAGGCTGTAATACAACAAATAATAATATGCAGGGCAGTATCAATAATTCAGACATGAATACTAATACAGATGGCATAGATTATAATGTTATATCACAAGATGTATCAGGTGTTAATCATGATTATCCTGTAGAATTATTATCATATGATAAGAATGATGATAATTATGATGAGAGTAATGAATTCAACAAGGAACAGGCAGACAGGTCGTATGGCACTGTAGAAGAGATAAGTTATTACTCACCAACTCTTAATAAAATGCGCAATGCGAATGTATTTCTTCCTAAGGATTATGATAAAAGTAAGAGTTATCCTGTAGTGTATCTGCTACATGGAATGGGTGGAGATTATATGGATTATAAGGGACTTGATGCTCTTGATATCGCACAGAATGCAGTATATGATTATAACCGTAATGACATGATACTTGTAAGCTTTACAGTATTTACAGATACGGATGGCAAAAGTGAGTCTGACTATGGATTTTCTGATTTGACAGCAAGATATGACAACTGCGAGAATGATGTTATAAATGCTTTGATTCCTTACATTAACTCTCATTATTCAACTAAAGAAGGAAGAGAGTATACAGCAGTTGCAGGATTTTCTTTAGGTGGAAGAGAGGCTCTTTATCTATGCTTTGCACATCCGGATATATTCGGATATGTGGGTGCGTTTGCACCTGTAGGCGGGGTTGTTGATACAGGTCTTGATGAAATCACATATGGAAACAGAGGTTACCTCTTGAATGAACTTGTACCTGAAGGAAAAGAAGCACCACTGTTAACACTTATAGTCACTGGAGATGAAGATCCATATTGCAAACTTTCTTCAGAATATTATAGTAAATATATGACTGCTCATTCTATTGAGCACATATTCTACTATAGACCGGGTGGACATGAGGCTGTTGTATGGAATAATGGTTTGTATAATTTTTTAAGACGTATATTCTAATATATGGACATGTTGGTCATGTTAGTGCCGTAAGTCAATTCTGCTATTTATATCATATAATGATTTGTATAGCAATCATGATACATAAGTGAGTGGCAAAACTTACTTTTGACACATCATCATATGGTTGACAAAATGCTTTTTGACACATATATAATAGTTAATATATATAGTCGAAAAAGATAAAATGTAATACGAATTGCTTATATTTGCTTAATTATTGTACAAATAATTTATAACACATTGACTTATGTATAAAATTTATATAAAATTAGTAGCTAAGTAGATAATAATTTGTTTTCAATAAGATAGTTATATATTTACTTAGCTTTTATATTGTACGAAGTAATATCTGGATATATTGTGTGTTTATATGCAATCTGTATACAGTTTGTTGGTTTGCATATTTATTATATAATGGCAGGATTATTTCATATGATTATATTGAAAGATACGGAGGTTGTAATATGTATTCATTTGATGAAGTAATGAACTATGATCCAGAAGTAGCTAAGGCTATGGATGATGAGTTAGCAAGACAGAGAAGCCATATCGAACTTATAGCTTCAGAGAATCTTGTAAGTAAGGCAGTTATGGCTGCTATGGGAAGTCCACTTACTAACAAGTATGCAGAAGGTTATCCAGGAAAGAGATATTATGGTGGATGTGAATATGTAGATGTTGTTGAAACACTTGCTATTGAGCGAGCTAAGAAGTTATTCGGCTGTGAATATGCCAATGTCCAGCCACATTCAGGTGCACAGGCTAACCTTGCAGCATTCTTTGCTATGGTAGAACCTGGTGACACAGTTATGGGCATGAGCCTTGATTGCGGTGGACATCTTTCACATGGTTCGCCAGTTAATATTTCTGGTAAGTATTTCCATGTAGTTCCTTATGGTGTTACAGCTGAAGGTTTTATAGATTATGATGAAGTATTAAGAATAGCTAAGGAATGCAAGCCAAAGATGATTATTGCAGGTGCATCAGCATATGCAAGAGTTATCGACTTCAAGAAGTTCAGGGAAATAGCAGATGAAGTTGGCGCATATCTTATGGTTGATATGGCTCATATTGCTGGTCTTGTAGCTGGTGGACAGCATCCAAGTCCAATTCCTTATGCAGATGTAGTTACAACTACAACACATAAGACATTAAGAGGACCAAGAGGTGGAATGATTCTTTCATCTGCAGAAAATGCAGAGAAGTTTAAGTTTAACAAAGCTGTATTCCCGGGAATACAGGGTGGTCCACTTATGCATGTTATCGCTGGTAAGGCTGTCTGCTTAAAGGAAGCACTTGATCCAAGCTTTAAGACATATGCTAAGAATATTGTTGATAATGCACAGGCTCTTTGTAATGGTCTTATGAACAGAGGTTTTGATATCGTGTCAGGTGGTACAGACAATCACCTTATGCTTGTTAATCTTTTAAGCAAGAATAAGACTGGTAAGGAAGTAGAGAAGCTTCTTGATGCAGCTAATATTACATGTAACAAGAATACTATTCCTAATGATCCAGCTTCACCATTCGTAACAAGTGGTATCAGACTTGGTACAGCAGCAGTTACAACAAGAGGCTTTAACACAGCAGATATGGATGTAGTAGCAGAAGCTATTGCAATGCTTGTTGATGATGTTGATGCTAACAAGGCAAAGGCTATGGAGATGGTTAAGGGTCTTACAGACAAGTATCCTCTTTATGAATAATCTGTATATATAGATTTGACTTAAAGGATAGTCGAAGAAGTTATTAATATTTTAATAGCTCTGATTATTGAATATTGTCTGGTTAATTTAATATACGAAAATATAATCCTGTTATCTGTTATTTCTATTGTTTGTGAGTATAATGTACTTATAGGCATTTGCCTGAAAGTTATTATTTCATACTTGCATGACTTTAGATGTGACAGGTGGCAGGTTTTTTTATATGGTTATTGTCTTTCCGAATCTTTTGCATAGTAATTGTTATTATTTAAGATTATTTGTAAAACTTGTGTGATGGAATGTCTGGCTGGCAGAAAAGCGACAGAAAATAATTAAAATATGGAGAGAATATGGTTGAGTATATAAGAAAACAACTAATGAATATGTGTGATAAAGGTGATTACCAGAAATTTACATCATCACTTATTCCAGGCTGCAATAATATAATAGGAATCAGGCAGCCTGTATTAAAAAAATATGCAAAACAGCTTGTAAAAGATAACGAGGATTTTAGAAAGCTGTTGGATGAACCTGATATATATCATGAAGAAACTCTGCTTAGAGGATACATAATCGGAATGGGAACAGCTAAAGAAAAGGACTTTAAAAAGGCTTTATGTGACTTTAAAAATTATATTCCACTTGTTAATAACTGGGCTGTTAATGATAGTTTTTGTGCAGAATTCAGGGTTATGGATATATTCCGGGAAGAATTCATGCCATACATCAAAGAATGTGTTGAATCGGGGGATGAATATAAGGCGAGAGCAGGGCTTATAATGCTGCTAGACCATTACCTGAAGGTTGATAAGAATGGTAATAAAAAAACAAGAATGAAGAAAGTTTCGCTTAATGACATTGAATGTGTTGGGGCATATAGAGAATCAGAAAAAGAATCAGATATAGTATATCG
>JBNMGS010000255.1:0-3705 GCA_050872365.1 Lachnospira sp. | reverse complement strand
TTTATATTGTTCTTATTTTTGTATTGTTCTTATTTATCGATTGATCTTTAGTTGATTTAAATAATTATTTTTGATCAATTTTATGATTATTCCTTAGCCGCTTTAATAATTACTCTTTAGTCACTTTTAATGATTACTCTTTAACCACTTTAATAATTACTCTTTCGTTGCTTTTAATGATTACTCTTTAGCCGCTTTAATAATTACTCTTTCGTTGCTTTTAATGATTACTCTTTAGCCGCTTTAATGATTATTCCTTAGCTGACACATAAAAACAGTTTTACTATATTAAAAGAGCAGCCACTTATGGTAGCTGCTCCCTCATAATCTTAATTGTATAACAATATATCTTTTCAAAAATCTATATATAAATCAGGAAAAGGCACACTGTAAACCATTCGGATTATAATTTTGTTACGTTAACAGCCTGAGGTCCTTTAGCGCCTTCTGTTACATCAAACTCTACTTCTGCGCCTTCCTCTAAAGACTTGAAACCTTCCATATTAAGTCCTGAATAATGTACGAAAACATCCTTTCCTGACTCATCACTGATAAAGCCGTAACCCTTCTGGTTGTTGAACCACTTTACTGTACCCTTCATTACAAGTACCTCCAAATAAAATATATGGTGAATACACCTTTTTCATATTAACATTTTAAAGTGTTACTGTCAATTTATTTGCTATAAAATTAATGAACATTTATGAGCTATAAAATTAATTAACATTTGCAAGCTATAAATTTAATTAACATTTGCAAGCTATAAAATCAGTAAATATTTATCGACTGCAAAATTAATAAGCATTCAGTCTATCAACACTGTATTCACAGCTTTTAATTTTTATTTTCACTGCTTATTACTTACACGCATCATGGCATCTTATATGTTGTTCTTCCCAATTCTATCTTATCCTCGCCGCTCTGAATAACTGCTATTTCATCTTTGGAAACAACATTTTTTTTCGGTATTCTTATCATATTGCTGCTTATAACCTCAGCCTCCACCTGTTTATCATTAATTAACACCTTACTAAAATCGTTAAAATTCTTTCCACTTATGCACACATAATCTTTATAATTATATACATCATCTATTGTTATGTCCTGGATACCTAATTTAAGATCTGTTGCAACGTATGGTATTTCCCCATTGTATATCTGCTTATCACCATATAATATATCATATTCAAGTATCTTGAGCTGTTTAAGATAATCATCATCATTATGCTTTGTCTGATGAAACTTCATGATATACCCTTCTGATATGCCAATTCGCTCAAACACTGCTGCTGACAACTGATATGCCTGAAGATCCATATCTTTCTTCTCAAGATCATAGTTTGACCATATGAAATACTCAGTCTGATATATATCGCCATTCTCCATTGTTTCATCTGTAAAACTGAACGTTGGCAAATGGTCACCATACATCACAAGTACTGTTTCTTCTTTTCTTCTTTCCAGCATATCAACAAGTTCACCTATAAATGAATCCATTTCATGCACCTGATTTACATAATATTCGAACTGTGTCTGTTCATCTGCTTCAAAAAAATCTGATACTGTTATAGCTGGTATATATCCCTCTGGCATAGTTTCCGGATAATCTCCATGTCCCTGCACAGATATTGTAAATATATAATCCATATTATCTGTAGCATCCAGAGTTTTTGCAATCTCCGGCACAAGCATTTTATCTTTTGCCCATCCTAAAGGTGTTTTCTGATAATTACTGTCCATATATTCTATTGGAGTAAATGTATCATAACCCAGATGTGAAAATACTTTATAACGATCATAAAAAGTTGCATCGTTATTATGTATTGCATGTGTTGAATATCCTATTTTCTTAAGATCATAAGCGGCTGACTCGCAAGTTTTCGACTGCATAACTGTCCTGTAAGGATATTCTCCGGGACCAAAATCATCCAGATTAACACCAGTCTGTACTTCAAACTCTGTATTAGCTGTCCCGGCACCAAAACACGGTACCGAAATATAACCTGATGAATACTCTGCTCTTAGCCTGTCAAAATTCGGAGTAGGATTCGATGAAAACTCTACCCCCTTAACCAGCTTTGTATCAAAAAATGATTCTAACTGGACAAAAATAATATTAGGAGTTTTATCAGATACTTCTACCGTTGTTTCATCAAGATCCTGTTTCAGACTGTCCATATACTCTTCAGAATATTCTTTTGACTTGCTTATTCCCCTATCCTTTATACTACTCATAAAGCAGTATGATATGCCATAATCACGATATGCATTTGCAAGATTACCAAAATGGTTTTCCACATGCCCGTTTATTATAAGCGCTGATGTATAAGAATACATCAGCAAAAATATTATTCCCACTTTAAATATTGCTGCTATATAAAACTTTTTGCCAGAAAGCTGCGTTGTTATAATTTTCGATTTTTTCCAGATAATAATAAGCACGGCAATTACTGCAACAATTCCAACAATTATGAAAATAAAACCTAAAGCATTGATATATAAAGGGATAACTTTTATAGCATCACTTATAAGATATATATCCATCGCAGTAAATGGTGTCTTTCTTGAACACAATACTATAAAATTCACAACGCCTATCAGCAGCCATATAACAGAAACAAGTGCATATATAAATGTTCTCTTTCTGAAAAAATAAGCAATTGACATGGTTGTCATAATTATCATTGTATTCATAAGAAAGATAACAGGACTAGTGAATATACTCAAAAGTCCTGTTATCCCTCTTTTGTTAAGACATTCCATCGCCATATTGATAATTATGGAATATATGAACATATGACTTATTTCATAACTCCATATCTTACTGATCACTGACCTTATTCTGTCCATCTTTTTTTATCTGTTCAAGCAATACCCTTGCCTTTTCTTTGATACTGACAGGTGCCGTTCTTGAAGTTATAACTGCACCAGCAAACCTTTTGGCATCATCATAATCTCTGCATTTAAGACCAAGACTTGCCAA
The DNA here is from genome assembly GCA_050872365.1 of Lachnospira sp. Lineage (GTDB taxonomy): Bacteria > Bacillota > Clostridia > Lachnospirales > Lachnospiraceae > Lachnospira. Next base: position 722 of record JBNMGS010000255.1, on the reverse strand, counting down.
AAGATAGTTAACTGTATTCTCATCCATACCACATATAGGCGGATACTGCGTTGCAACAGCCTCCTTGAAACCTTTATAAGCATCCTCAACGTATTCCAGCTGGGATTTTAAATATTGTTTTGTTACACTGTTATCTGCATTCTGTCTTATCAGCTCGGTAACACGCCCTTCATAAAGCCATGCAAGCCTTAGACACAAATATGCACTTTCACTTATCTTTGTTCCAACAATCATCTCACTAAGGAGCGCCATCTTGCATCTCCTTATAGCTACATCATATGAATAATAATCTTCATCCTTCCATGTTACCTTAAACTTGCCCTCAACCGATTCCTTAAGAGCTGCTCTCTGCTTATTCGTCAGCTTGCCATATACTCTTGGCACTGCTGCATAACCACAATGGGGACACATAATCACATCATATTTAGTACAATCTATACCTGTATATATAGGTTTTAAGATTTCATTAGTACCTTTAAATCTTGCCTTACCTGTTCTTACCTGCTTTGTCGTAAATTCCCTGTTACATACAGCACAGGTTATTTTTTTATCATAAAGATAGGTACTTTCCTGTTTTTCTTCCATATCATTACCCGCATAAAGAGGCTGTTAACCACTTATTATTTCTGGAGCTTGAATGAACTCTTTAATGATACTATTCTATTAAATACTAAGGCATCCTCCTTAGAGTCTTTATTATCTACACAGAAATAACCATTTCT
>JBNMGS010000254.1:0-3741 GCA_050872365.1 Lachnospira sp. | reverse complement strand
TAAGAATAGTGTGAAAAACAATTTTTCATACACGGGATTTGTGCCTGCGCGCACCTGACACAAACTCGTTATACTAAAAAACGTGTGCAGAAATGAGGATAATATGAGTGACGAAAACGTTAGTAAAACTAATATTGATGACAGCGTATCAGGCATTAATGAGCTTGGAAGCAACGAAGCAGAGGGAAATGAGCTTCTTATGCATTCAGCCAATCTTTATGAGAGCAGCGAAGATAAATATAAAGATAACTTATCTTCAGCAATTACATTTTTTGTATGTGGCGCTGCCGGAATAGTAATACTTATACTTAACGACCTTGGAATTCTTAAGTTTGTTGTAAAAGGAAATTCCAACTTTATACTTATTAATATCGTTCTCGGATTACTTTTTGCTGGCTTCATAGCTATTGGATTCTGGTCTTTAAAATATTCAAAAAACATCAAAAATAAAGCTGCTATTGAAAATAAAGATACAGATACTATTCTATCATGGTTAAAGGATAATGTAAGTAAAGATGATATTGAAGCTTCTTACATAAATGACATTGCAGAAGAAATGAAATATTTTAACAGAAGCGACTATATCAAAAAAGCCATTAAAAATGAGTTTCCTGATACAGATGACAATCTTGCAGATACAATTGCTGATAAATACATAGATACACTGTTTAACTAGTTGTTGGCTGATGATAACAGTATAAAAAATCACATAAGAAACTATATAATTAAACTTTATAGATATGCAGTAAGGCAACACACATATAAAGAAATCACATAATAATTTATATAATAAACCATATATAAATTATATATAAGAAACTATATAACAAACTTCATAAGAATAATAAACGGGACGTAATTATGTGCAAAATATCACAATTACGTCCCGTTTTTATTATCTGTTGATTCTCTGCTGATTTATTAATACATTCATATTTTAATCAAGCCACAACTTATACATATTCATAGATAAAGTTGTAATATACATATCATAATGCACAACAGCATATATCCACATTATTTATTAGACAGATATTCATCAATACCCTTAGCAGCTGCCTTACCAGCTCCCATAGCAAGAATAACTGTTGCTGCACCTGTAACAGCATCTCCACCTGCATATACAGCTTCCTTAGATGTCTGTCCATTCTCTTCCTCTGCAACAATACATTTTCTCTTGTTAATATCAAGTCCCTTAGTTGTTGATGATATAAGTGGGTTAGGTGAAGTACCAAGTGACATAATAACTGCATCAAGTTCCATAACGAATTCAGAACCCGGAATCTCAACCGGTCTTCTTCTGCCTGAAGCATCTGGTTCACCAAGTTCCATCTTTACGCACTTAATACCTGTAACATTACCCTTATCATCTGTAAGTACTTCTGTAGGATTAGTAAGAAGGTCAAATATAATACCTTCTTCCTTAGCATGATGTACTTCTTCAGCTCTTGCTGGAAGTTCTTCCTCACTTCTTCTGTATACAATATGTACCTCTGCACCAAGTCTTAAAGCTGTTCTTGCTGCATCCATGGCAACATTACCGCCACCAACTACAGCAACTTTCTTAAACTTCGCAATAGGTGTATCATAATCATCTCTGAATGCCTTCATGAGATTACTTCTTGTAAGATATTCATTAGCTGAGAATACTTCGTTAGCATTTTCTCCTGGTATACCCATAAATCTTGGAAGACCTGCACCTGATCCGATAAATACAGCATCAAAACCTTCTTCGTTAAGAAGCTGGTCAATAGTCATAGATTTACCTATAACTACGTTAGTTTCAATCTTTACTCCAAGCTTTTTAACATTCTCTACTTCTGAAGCAACTACTGTTTTCTTAGGAAGACGGAATTCAGGAATACCATATACCAATACTCCGCCAGGTTCATGAAGTGCTTCAAATATAGTTACATCATATCCCATCTTTGCAAGATCACCTGCACATGTAAGTCCTGAAGGACCTGAACCAATAACAGCAACCTTCTTACCCTTCTTTTCTGTTGGCATTTCTGGAGCAACATTGTTTTCTCTTGCCCAGTCAGCCACGAATCTTTCGAGCTTACCGATAGATACAGCCTCTCCCTTAATACCTCTTACACACTGACCTTCACACTGTGTTTCCTGTGGACATACACGTCCGCATACTGCTGGAAGTGCTGAAGACTTTCCAATAACTTTATATGCTTCTGCAAAATTACCTTCTTTTACGTTATGAATAAATTCAGGAATATTAATTGATACTGGACATCCCTGAACACATCTTGCATTCTTACAATTAAGACAACGTGTTGCCTCTTCCTGTGCCTCTTCTGCATTATATCCAAGGCAAACCTCATCAAAATTCTTATTTCTTACATCTGGAGCCTGCTCCCTTACAGGAACCTTTTTCATAACATCCATTATATATACCTCTTTTCCATCGATTAATTGTCACCATTCACTTAATTTCATAAACAGTAACCTGACTACTTATGAGAACCATTGATTAATTACAATGTCCACATCCACCATGGTGAGTTTCGCCCTCAAGTGCAGCAAGCATAGCTCTGCCCTCTTCTGTTTTATATGTCTGCTGACGCTTCATAGCTTGATCAAAATCTACAAGATGTCCATCAAACTCAGGTCCATCAACGCAGGCGAACTTAATCTCATCACCAACCTGAAGTCTGCATGCTCCACACATTCCAGTTCCATCAACCATAATCGGATTCATACTTACAACTGTAGGAATGCCTAATTCCTTAGTTAACAGACAGACGAACTTCATCATAATCAATGGTCCGATTGCTATACACTTATCATACTTCTTACCCTGTGCATAAAGGTCTTTAAGTACATCAGTACCCATTCCTTTTCTTACATAGCTGCCATCATCTGTTGTTATATAAAGATTGCCGGCAACTGCTTTCATCTCATCCTCAAGAAGAATAAGATCTTTGTTCTTAGCACCTACGATAACATCCGCATCTACTCCATGCTCATGAAGCCACTTAACCTGTGGATATACAGGAGCTGTACCAACGCCACCTGCGATGAATACAATCTTCTGCTTCTTTAATTCTTCAATATCCTCATGAATCAATTCTGAAGGGCATCCTAAAGGTCCTACAAAATCACTAAATGCATCTCCTGCCTTAAGATGTGACATCTTCTCTGTTGATGCTCCGACTATCTGGAATACAATAGTAATTGTTCCAGCCTCTCTGTCATAATCACAGATTGTAAGAGGAATTCTTTCCCCCTTTTCATCCATTTTAACAATAATGAACTGGCCAGGTTCACAGTGTTTAGCAACTCTAGGTGCTTCAACATCCATAAGAAAAATCTTTTCTGCTAATTTTTCAGCCTTAAGAATCTTGTACATTATAATACCCCTTTCAGTGTTATATTATATCTGAAGTGCTAATCACACATCAAAACATTATTATAATAACTACATATGCATATATAGATTGTGCATCATTTTGCAGCATTAATATTGAACAGCACTATATGAACCATTAGAAATATCTACTTTATAGCAGCTGCCATTCTTAACTCCCATACCATAATATCCCTGAGTAGTAGTTTGTGACTTATTTGTAACATCAAATCTCACAATATACATTTCAACTGAATCAATAGTTGTTTTAGGCTGGTATACGAAAGTTACTTTCTTACCATCACTGGTTGTTTCTCCATCCGACTTAAGCACTCCATCTGCTATAAGTCTGTTTTTTAATATATCTAGGCACTCAT
>JBNMGS010000253.1:0-3747 GCA_050872365.1 Lachnospira sp. | reverse complement strand
TTGTTTTGTCCGATTATTTCAATAATAGGTTCAAATATTCTCGGGCGTACTTTTATGACAAATCTGTCGTAGGGAACATCTGACATAGGGCAGTTTCTATGGTAAACCTCCGGTCTTGAAATTCCGAAGTCACCAGCATGGCATACACGTATGTTGTCAGTTGCAATCCATCTTCTGTCACCAGATACCATATAGCCGATAGTGATTGCGCACAGGACATCAACAATACAGATGGCGGACAGGGTTATAAGCTTGTGATTGACAATAACAATGAATAGTGTTATATTACTCCACCCTATCATCTAAATTAAAGGGGATGAAAGGATTAGAGTGGTTTTATGACATTTTATCAGGAATTACAGTTAAGTTCGACAGGCTCTAAGCAGCTTATTAAGAACACAAAGGACACTAAAGAAAAGAGAAGACATATATTAATATACAATTTCAAGGTGTACATTGTTATGGTGTTCTGTGTTGCGGTTGTTACAGTATTCAGTAAGTTACTTGGAAGTGCTAACAGCGTGGTAGGTGTTACGGTACTGCTTGCAGTGCTTGTGCTAAGACAGGCTGACTTTGGAATAAAGACATCACATGGACTTTTGTCTATTATGGGAATATATGCTATATTGATAGCAGGTCCAAGGCTTAGTAATATGGCATCACCTGTTGCAGCATTTCTTATTAATATAGTATGCATAATGCTTCTTATGATAATGGGATGCCACAATGTAATTATGTATAATCATTCAACATTTGTGCTTGGTTATCTGTTATTACAGGGGTATGATGTTACAGGACAGGAGTATGTTTTAAGAGTTGCCGGACTTCTTTGTGGTATGGTTATCTGTATGATTATATTTTACAAGAATCAGAAAAACAGGCCATATCGAAGAACATTTCAGGACTTGTTTTATGAATTCAATATTAATTCGGCAAGAAACAGATGGTATATCAAGCTTACATTTATAGTATCCAGTGCAATGCTTGTGATGAATCTGCTTAACATTCCAAGAGCTATGTGGATAGGTATAGCGTGTATGTCAGTTTGCCTGCCATTTTCAAAGGATATAGAAGGACGTGCAGGAAAGAGAGGTGCGTTCAATGTTGTTGGATGTCTGATTTTTTCAATACTATATACAGTACTTCCACAGTCCATGTATCCTTATATCGGAATAATAGGCGGAATAGGTGTCGGATATTCGGCAAGTTATGAGTGGCAGACAGTGTTTAATACATTTGGTGCGCTTTCAATAGCGGCGGAACTGTTCGGACTTAAATATGCTGTTTTGCTTAGAATTGGCGTAAATGTAGCAGGGGCGGCATATACATTGTTATGCGACAGATTGATAGATAGGGTATATGATATAATGAGCGCAAAAGAAAAGGAAGCGGCTGCGAAGCAGACATTTTCTTTTCTTGCGCCATTAACGAACGAACAGTCATGCGGAGCAGGTTGAAAGAAGGAAAAGAAATATGAACAACAATGATTTTTATATATCAGAAATTCCAGATGATATATTTGAAAAAATGCAGGGAAAGTCGTATAAGGAAAACTGCACTGTATCAAGGGAAGAACTCAGGTATATTCATATATTACACATTGGTTTTGATGGTAAGGCACATGAAGGTGAGCTGATTGTGAATAAGCGTATAGCAGATGCAGTGCTTGATATATTCACCGAGTTATATAAGGCAGAGTACAGAATAGAAAAGGTACGTCTTATAGATGAGTACAATGCAGAGGATGAATTATCAATGAGAGATAACAATTCATCGGCGTTTAACTTCCGTTACATATCGTATACAACAAAGTTGTCAAAGCATGCGCTTGGAATGGCAGTTGATATTAATACACTTTATAATCCTTATATCAAAGAGGTTGATGGAAGACTTAGCATAGAGCCGGCTAATGCGGCAGAGTATGTTGACAGAAGTAAAGATTTCCCTCATAAGATTGACCATGATGATATATGTTATAAGCTTTTTGTCAAGCATGGTTTTGAGTGGGGCGGCGACTGGACTGCTTCTAAGGATTACCAGCATTTTGAGATGCCGGTTTTGGAGTAAGCATATAAGCATAGAAATAATATGTTAAACTGGTTATGTTGTTACGATGATAACATATATTTTTATAAAAATGTTTCCTATAAAAGTTATTCAGAAGAAAAGGATTTGTTAAAGCAAAAAACAGATGTGAGAAATATGAAAGCAGGTTAAGAACGATAAAAAGAACAGGAGCCAAAGATACAGTACTTGTCAGAATATGTATGCTGGAGTGCATAAGAGAAGCAATATGGTGTCCATTTGTCGCCATTATCGTAATACTGCTTGACTGGCTGACGTTAACGTTGTATGTAAGGAGAATAAGGTGAAGTCATAAAAACATCTATGCAGATAAATAAACAAATTAATAAGACAGGCTATTTATACATACAGAAATAAGTGTTATTATATATATTAAGCCGTGTATGTGAGCATAAAACTGCTGGCTTTTGTTAGTCAGCAGTTTTATCATATATATGATGCAGGGGTAAAAGTTCAAAGTCTGGTGGGACTTTTGCTACTGATATCATATATACATAGGGAATGGTAAGTTGGATAATTAAAATACAAAATATAATAGTGGAGGGTATTATATGGCAGGAACAATTAATTCAGAAGCCAGACTATCAACATTTGAGGCGATAAGCATGATAGTTGGCAACAGCATTGGAACTGGAATTATAGCAGTTCCATATCTTGCAACAAGAAACAGTATGTTTGATGTTATATGGATGGTCGCCATAGCTTATATAGTCAATGTAATACTTCATTTAATAATAGCAGAGCTTTCGTATAATAATGGTGGCGTGCAGCTTGTAAAAAGCTTTGAAGGTGAACTTTTTACTGGCAGGATGAAAAAGGTATTCAGCTGGATAATGTTTATAGTATATGGACTGGCTATTATGATAGGTGTGAGTGGTAATATTAATGGTGGAGCACAGATATTTGTGAACTGGTTTAATATTCCACTGTGGATGGCGCAGCTTATATATTATGTGATAGCCGGAATAGTAGTATTTATAGGGATGAAGGCTGTAGGAATAGCACAGAAGTATGCAGTTGCAGTGCTTATGGTTATAGTTGCAGTTATGACGATTGGCACATTCATGCATCCGGTTAATGCACTGTATACAGCACCGTTTCATCTGAATAATCTGCTCGCACTTTATAGTATGGTGGTGTTTGCAACCTCAGCTAATCAGGCAGTTATACAGGTTGTTAAGGGACTTGACGGAAATGCAGTAAAGATAAGAAAGACGATATTTGCAGGCTTCGGGCTGTCATCTCTTTTTGTTCTTATAGTAACACTTACAGTACTTCTTGGAACTAAGGGAACATTAGATAAGGAACTTGCGTATATGCAGCTTGGCGAAAGCATAGGAAAGTGGGCTATGATTCTTGCAGGAATATTTTCTTTGTTTGCACTGCTTACAACATTCTGGTCTAATACGCTTGCATTAAGAGATGTAGTTCATGAGCAGATAGGAACCGGCAACAGGATAAGCTGGCTTATAGCTACAATTCCATGTATACTTTTTGCTATATTTGGTGTCAGCAGTTTTATAGTTCTTACAAGAATAATGAGCGGCGTTGTTGTACTTGTCAGCATTATGCTTGTGCTGACTTATGGAAAGTCAAGAAAAAAGGCTGGAAGAAGCCCGATATGTGGTGTATTTGGAACAATGCCTTTTCAGGTTCTTATGG
>JBNMGS010000252.1:0-3750 GCA_050872365.1 Lachnospira sp. | reverse complement strand
CCATAGGGTCCTCTGTACCCTGCATGGAACATCCTTTTTCCTTAACGTATAATATATATTCTATGATTTCCTCTGTTATCATCTCACCAGGTGCAAGAATAGGTATACCTGGCGGATAACACATAACAAATTCACCAGATATTCTTCCCTTTGTTTCCTTTATAGGCAAAGATTCTTTATCAGCATAAAAGGCTTCCTGTGGAGACTTTGCTACAAGCGGACTTATGAATTCTCCACTTAACATTCCTGTCTTATCTTTCTTATAAATTCTTGCTATATCCGCAAGTGCCCCTACGAGCCTTTCAATATCCTGCAGTCTGTCACCTATGGAAATATAGGCAAGTATATTGCTGACGTCACCGAACTCTATCTGGATGTCATATTCATCTCTTAACAGATCATATACTTCTATTCCTGCAAGACCAAGACCAAGTGTGTGAACAGACAGCTTAGTAACATCATAATCGTATACACTCGTTTTATTGACAAGTTCCTTACCATATGCATAGTATCCGCCTATATCATTAATCTCTTTTCTTGCATACTCAGCCATTTCAATAACCTTAGTGAAAGATTCCCTGCCTCTTAATGCAAGATTACGCCTTGATATATCAAGGCTTGCAAGCAAAAGATACGAACCACTCGTTGTCTGTGTCAGATTGATTATTTGTCTTACATAGTCTGCATTTACTCCTTTGTTAGTAAGAAGTATAGAGCTTTGTGTAAGCGAACCACCAGACTTATGCATAGATACTGCTGCCATGTCTGCTCCTGCTTCCATAGCTGATACTGGAAGATCAGGCTGAAAATATAGATGAGTACCATGTGCTTCATCTGCAAGCACTTTCATACCATGTTCATGTGCGAGCTTTACTATTGAACGTATATCTGAACATATACCATAATAAGTCGGATTATTTACAAGTACTGCAACTGCATCGGGGTTATCTTCTATTGCCTTTTTTACTGAATCAAGATTCATGCCTAAAGATATTCCAAGCTCCGAATTAACTTCCGGATTCACATATACAGGAATTGCACCGCATAATACAAGTGCATTAATAGCGCTTTTATGCACATTCCTTGGAAGTATTATCTTATCGCCTCTCTTACAGTTAGATAGAATCATCGCCTGCACTGCCGATGTAGTTCCTCCTACCATAAGAAAAGCATTCTCTGCTCCAAAGGCTTTAGCTGCAAGCTCCTCTGCATCCCGGATAACTGATACAGGATGGCATAAGTTATCAAGTGGCTTCATAGAATTAACATCTATTCCAACACATTTTTCACCGAGCAGATTAACCAGCTCCGGATTACCTCTTCCTCTCTTATGTCCCGGAACATCAAACGGAACAACTCTCTGTCTTCTTAATCTTTCCAAAGCCTCATATATTGGAGCTCTTGTCTGGTCATCTAACATTCTTTTATCTCCATTCCCATATATAATAATCTGTGGGCATAAATATATTTTCTACCCATACATGATTACGAATACCTTATAATCTATTAACACCTGTTTAATATAATTAATATTGGGCGGGTCGCAAAGTCACTCACCCACCTATGAGCAAGCTCATGTGGGTTCAGACCTTTTGACCCTGGTATCATATAATTTGCACTATAACAAAAAAGAGACGGCTGTGCATTACACACAACCATCTCTTTATAGTCTATATCATAATCCAGATCTAAATTCTTAACTTGCTTCTATCTATGTATACAATACACAAGAATGAATCACTTAACAAGAATCAAATACAAATTATTTAAGGAAATCAGCGAATATACACATAGATAATTATATGTTAACTTTGCATATAACATATACACCTTAATATCTATGACATACAAATATGCGTCACTCTTTATTGACTGTTTCACAAGATGATGTGCTTGGCACAGATTATAAAGTAATCAACTTATAAACAGGGCTTAATGCCCAATCAATAACAATAATGTGGGTTCACCACACCGGCAACCGACCCGCCTGTCCGTTAGGCTTAACTCATGCTTAATACACCTTTGATACAAATGTATCACAGACACATTAAATGTATAAGTGGTCATATTTGTATGAAATCATATACCATAATCATATATTTACTGACTCACACGAACGAATTGTATCATATATTAAAAGTATATGTCAATCATTATCTGACATTCATGCAGGATTTTTCATAAATCAGCATAATTTTATATCACTTTCACTTAAAGATATTTGATTAAATTGCATGATATAATAGTTGCTGCACAATTAATTAACGCAATCTTCCAGCTACATTTAAATAATCCCTACAGCTTTTTTAGCCAGTCTGTCCGCCTCTTCATTGCCATCAACACCAGAATGTCCTTTTACTTTGACAAAATTAACAGCTATCTTATCTTTGACAGACTGCATATAATCATAATATGCTATTGTTCCTTTCTTGTTTCTCTTCCATTCACCAAGCGCCCATGCTCTTATTCCCATATAATCAAAATACACATCAACGCTTTCTATACCAAGTTCTATTGCTTTCTGTACTGCCGCCATACTCCCAAGTATCTCGCCAGCCACATTTCTCATGGATGCCATCTCTTTATCATCACCAGAACCACTAAGAATATACTTATTTCCATCATGCATCAGGAATCCGCCAAAACCGTATACTCCAGTAGCTGCATTAAATGAACCATCAACATATGCATAACTGTCACTTTCCCCAATCTCATCTTTAACAGCCCCCATATAGCAAAGCGCCTCTGCCTCTGTTGTAAAGCTCTTATATTCTGCTCCTTCACACTTAAACACCTGACTCTTGCAGTCATTCCATGTTCTATATATTCCTGGCTTACGCCCTTTTCTTACTGCATAATATTTTGATGCCATTATAATCACCTTTCCAACCTAGTATACTCTTATGATGCCTGCAATATTCTTAACTGCTGACAACCCCTTAAATACTGCCATCGCATCATTGAAATGCTTTTCTTTGACTTCATCTGTTATAATAACAAGTTCAGCAATACCATCCTTGCTGCTCTTCTGAACAACCTGTGCTATACTTACACCACTATTTCCAAGTACGCTTGCTATAGTTGCAAGTACACCTGACTTGTCTGCCACTTCAAGTCTTAAGAAAAACTTACTGCTTGTATCAGCTATGTTTTTCACATTAAGATGTTTATAACAACAGCAGCCTATTTTTCCACATGAATCATGCACTATATTTCTGCACGCATCTATGATATCACCAACAACTGCACTGGCTGTTGGCATCTGTCCTGCCCCACGTCCCATAAACATAGCATCATCCATGGCCAGACCATGTACAAAAACAGCATTGAAAGCATCGTTGACTGTAGCAAGCGGGTGATTAGATGGTATAAGCATAGGATGTACTTTTACCTCTATTCCATCATCTGTATTTTTTGCCACACCAAGAAGCTTGATAACATATCCAAATTCCTTCGCATACTTTATATCATCTGCAGATATTTTAGTAATACCTTCTGTATACACATCTGCAAATGTTACTCTTGAGTTAAATGCGATTGATGCCATAATAGCTATCTTTCTGCCTGCATCGTAACCTTCTACGTCAGCAGTAGGATCTGCCTCGGCATAACCAAGTTCTGTTGCCTTTAAAAGAGCCTCTTCATAATCCATGCCACTTTCTGTCATCTTTGTAAGAATATAGTTTGTAGTACCATTTACAATACCCATAATCTCAGTAATATGATTACCTGCCATACTCTGCTTTAATG
>JBNMGS010000251.1:0-3779 GCA_050872365.1 Lachnospira sp. | reverse complement strand
TGCAGCATTTATGAGAATGATGATTAAGGATATCCTCACAAAGAATGGTTACAATATCGCAGGTGAAGCGGAAAATGGCGCGAAGGCCGTAGAAAAGTATAATGAGTTAAAGCCAGACTTAGTGCTTATGGATATTACTATGCCAGAGATGGATGGTATTCAGGCACTTAAGAAGATAAAGGAAACAGATCCTAATGCTTCTGTTATTATGTGTTCAGCTATGGGTCAGCAGGCTATGGTTATTGAGTCAATACAGTCAGGAGCTAAAGACTTCATAGTTAAACCATTCCAGGCAGATAGAGTTATTGAAGCAGTACAGAAAGTCGTTGGATAATGATTAGTGCATCAATGAGTAGCAGAATTGAGGCTTTTGCACAGCTTTTCACCTTACTGATTATTTTTATTATTGTACTCGCACTTACATATTATGTTACAAGATTTGTAGGCAATTATCAGAAAAATAAAATGTCTGGTAGTAATATTAATATATTGGAAACAATGCGTATATCCAATAGTAAGTACATACAGATAGTTAAGATAGGCAGCAAGGTGTTTGCAATTGCAGTAGCTAAAGATACGGTTACATATTTATGTGAACTCAATGAGGATGAACTTGTATATAGTCAGATTTCATCCGGTAAGGTGCTTACTAATAGTGATGGTTTTAAAGAAATTTTAGAAAAATTCAAAAAGGATAAGCCAGATAGTTAGGCGGATTTATGGTATGTTACATTTGATTAAGAAACATAAGAAGACTTTAGCTAAGATATGCGTTGCATTTAGTACAATTATGGGTATCATATTTGCATTATCAGCTAAAGCTCTGGCGGCAGATGGAGATAATAATCTTATAAGTATAGGTATATCATCAGGTGATGGAAGTGATATGGCAGGTGTTTTACAGATGCTTATAGTTCTTACTGTTATTTCACTTGCTCCATCGATTCTGATTATGTTAACTTCTTTTACGAGAATAGTTATAGTTCTTCATTTCACAAGGGCTGCTCTCGGTACGCAGACTATTCCGCCTAATCAGGTTATTATCGGTTTGTCTTTGTTTCTTACAGTGTTTGTTATGGCACCTACATTCACTGAAGTGTATAATAATGCAGTTGTTCCTCTGTCAAATAACGAGATGACAGCACAGGAGGCTTTTGATGAAGGCATAAAACCATTGCGTACGTTTATGCTTAAGCAGACGTCAACCAAGGATCTTGATACATTCCTGAAAATCGCAGGATATGAGGAAGGGTCTGTTAAGTCAGAAGATGATATAACTTTGAGGGTTCTTATACCTTCGTTTATAATAAGTGAATTAAGAATTGCATTTATTATTGGATTTTTAATATATTTACCGTTTATAGTTATAGATATGGTTGTATCTTCAACTCTTATGTCTATGGGTATGATGATGCTTCCACCAACTACTATATCAGCACCATTTAAGATATTGCTGTTTGTTATGGCAGATGGATGGAATCTAATAATAGGTAATCTGATGATGACCTTTAAATAGTTGAATCAGGAATGAATTGTGTAATAAGAATAACATATTATAGCCTGTGCTGGTTATATGGATGTTATCGTAAGATGGAGAGATATATATGGATGCTGGTACAGTTATTAACATAGCAAGACAGACAATATGGGTTATAGTAGAAACGGCAATACCAGTGTTGCTTATATCAATGATTGTTGGTCTTATTATCAGTTTGTTTCAGACACTTACGTCTATTCAGGAACAGACACTTACATTCGTACCTAAGCTTTTGGCTATTCTGATTACTATTTTGATTCTAGGCTCATGGATGCTGAATCAGATTACAGGATTTATGAATAATTTATGGAATTTTTCCCAGTATATTTAATTAAATTCAATTAAAGGATTAAGTTACAATGATTAATTACGAAGTCGCACTTGGACAATTTGAGCTATTTGTTTTGATACTTATTCGATTAGCTTCATTTGTCTTTGCTGCGCCTTTTTTTAATACTGCAAATGTACCTAACAGATTTAAGATAGGATTTTCATTTGCACTAAGCATAATAGTGTATTCAATCCATCCGGATATGAGTGTTCAGTATGATAATATGATAGATTATTGCATAATAGTTGTGCAGGAAGTTATAGTTGGAATTCTGTTAGGAGCTGTGTCATCATTTGCAGTCCAGATAATACAGTTTTCAGGTAAAATGATAGATATGGATATAGGATTATCCATGGCACAGTTATATGATCCGACAACACGTATGCAGGTCGGTATTATGGGCAATTTCTATTATTATATGCTTATGCTTCTTCTAATAATATCAGGTATGCACAGATTTTTAATAGAAGCCATAGTAGAAACTTATAATGTTATACCAATTGGTGGTGTTAAATTTGGCGCGGGTCTGTATACAACTATTATTCAGTTTATGTCAGATTATTTTGTTATAGGTTTCAGGATAGCACTTCCTGTTTTTGCTACTATGTTGCTTTTAAACTGTATTCTTGCCATACTTGCAAGAATAGCACCACAGATGAACATGTTTGTTGTTGGTATGCAGCTTAAAATATTTGTTGGTATATTTGTAATATTTTTTACAATAAGTATGCTTCCGGCTGTTTCTAATTTTATATTTGAGGAAATTAAAGATATGTTTTCATTGCTTGTAAGAGGTATGAGTTAATATGAACGAAACAACATTGTTATTGAAAATAAATCTTCAGTTCTTTGCTAAGGATGGACCGGGAGGCGAAAAAACAGAACCGGCAACCAGTAAAAAACTTAATGAAGTACGTAAGGAAGGTCAGGTTGCAAAAAGTAAAGAAATTATAACAGCTGTTTCGCTTATGTCGCTGTTTATTATTCTTAAAGTATATTTATCAAAACTTGGAACAGGACTTATCAATGTATATAAAGATATATATAATTCTATATCAAAGGTTATAGAGCAAAGTTCTGACGGGCTTCCGGTTAAAACGGCAATGGCAGTTTCACAGCAGGTTATAACAGATATAATAAAGTTAGTTATACCCATTTTGCTTGTGGCAATTGTTATAGCAGTGCTTGGTAATATGCTTCAGCAGAGTTGGATGATAACATCAAAACCATTACAGCCTAAGTTAAGTAAGATTAGTCCGTTAAGTGGTTTTAAAAGAATGTTTTCTGTAAGACAGCTTGTGGAACTTATTAAGTCAATAGCTATGATATCAATTATCATGATAGTTGTGTATACAACTATTAAAAGCAAAATGAATGTATTGCTGACATTTTATGATATAGGTCTTAATGCAGCATTAGCCACAGTTGGTAATATTATTATTGATCTTGGAATTAAAATCAGTGCAGTGTTTCTTGTTGTAGGATTTGTTGATCTTATATATCAGAGACATAAATTCAAAAATGATAACATGATGACAAAGCAGGAAGTTAAGGATGAATTCAAGAATACAGAAGGTGATCCTCAGGTAAAGGGACAGATAAGAAGGAGAATGCAGGAGGTATCAAGAAGAAGAATGATGCAGCAGCTTCCAGAAGCGGATGTTGTCATAACTAACCCTACACATTTTGCAGTTGCGCTAAAGTATGAACCCGATGAGGGAAAAGCTCCGGTTGTAATTGCAAAAGGAGCAGATTACCTGGCTTTTCAGATAAAGGATAAGGCCAAAGAATATAATATAGCTATAGTTGAGAATAAGCCGCTTGCCAGAATTCTATATCACAATATAGATATAGGCATGGAAATACCGCCGGAGCTGTATCAGGCAGTTGCTGAAATTCTTGCTACAGTTA
>JBNMGS010000250.1:0-3793 GCA_050872365.1 Lachnospira sp. | reverse complement strand
GCATACGATATATCTTAACTATAAGCGGTATTACCATGATAAACCAGACAATAGGTTCTGCAAGGATAACTCCCGTATATCCCATGACAGGTACTAGTGTTGCCGCTATTATTATCTTTCCTATCATCTCAAGCGAGCTTGATACAAGTGGCGTTATATGCTCTCCAAGTCCCTGCATGGCATTTCTTACTATACAGATAACCGCTGTAACATAATAAAATACAGAATCAAACTTAAGATAATTCGTAGCATTTACAATAACTGCCTCATTACTACTGCCAGGAACAAGATAAACAAGCCAGCCACCTATTGTATAACTCGCAATCATTGCAAGAGTACACCATATACATGTATACAGAATAGACAGCTTAATACCCTTCTTTACTCTTCCTACCTCACCAGCACCTATATTCTGTCCGCAATATGTTGCCATTGTCTGCCCGAATACGGTAAACATAATCATAAATATCTCAGATATCTTACGCGCCGCTGTATGTGCTACTATGATATCCTGTCCAAGCTTATTAATTGCAGTTTGCAAAGTAAGTGAACCTATGTTAACAAGTGAACTCATAAATCCCATAGAAAGACCGCCACCAAGCATATTCTTTACCATAATGCCTTCCATATTCTTAAAATCAGAACGTGAAAGCCTTAATATATCATATTTCTTAACCATATAAACGGCACACACAATAAATGCAATAAGCTGAGCTAGCACTGTTGCAACTGCAGCACCTCTTACACCAGCCTTGACTATAACAACAAAAAATATATCGCCAATAACATTAAGTGCAACCGATACAGCAAGTATAATAAGCGGTGTTATTGTATCACCTATCGCACGGAGCACTGCTGCACACATATCATATAAAAATGTTGCTATTAGTCCGGCTATGATAACTGATATGTAACTGGCTGACTCTTTAAACAATTCATCCGGTATATTAAGAAATCTTAATATCGGATGTAAGAATACAAGCCCTGCAACTGTAAGCACAAGCGCCGTAATGACACCTAATATAATAGCTGTCGCAAATGATTTTTTAACTGCCCTTATATCTTTAGCCCCGAATTTCTGTGCCGTAACTATTGCAAAACCATTAGACAGACCAAGAAGAAATCCTATAATAAGATTACTAAGTGTTGTTGTTGCACCAACGGCTGCCAGCATATTCTCACCTAAGAACGTTCCTACAATCCTTGTATCCACAATACTATATGTAAGCTGCAGAAGATTTGCAAGAAATATAGGCAATGCAAATGTCAATATAAGAATAGATGGTTTTCCTTTTGTAAGATCTTTCATAAATCAATTAATCCTCACTTTAATTGTTATTATTAACAGGTTTCTTTTATCATCCTATTGTGAACGAATAATTAATCCCTGCTTTACTTTAATAATTAGTGTAAAAAGTAATCTTTGAGCCTTTTATATTTTATACATATAATAATCCAAAATACTGTGAATGATAACCAATCTATCTACTAAAGTTAATCCTTACACTCATAACTTCACTATCAGTACCGACTCTCATAGCAGGTCCATACAATCCGACACCAGACGTAACAACACTATACATATTATCTATCTTCTTAACACCCCAGTAGTTTTCCCATGCCAGCGGCTGTGTTATTGTTAATGGAAAAAACTGTCCGGCGTGTGTATGACCACTTAACATAACATCTACTCCCATAGCTGCAACTTCATGAAGCTTATCAGGCTCATGATTAATTACAATCACCGGCTTTGATGTATCACACTCATTTAACAGTTCTGACAATTCTTTTCTGTTCTTTGTACCATCTCCTGCTTTCTCACCATCAAGTCTGCCTATAGGATTAATCTTTCCATCAGCAATTGTAGTTACATCATCAAGCATTATATTGATACCAGCTTCCCTTAGAAAAGTTTCCATACGAGGGTCTCTTATTGCTTTCGTACTTGAAGCCGTTGAGAAACCTCCAACAAGCGTTTCTGTAACATCATGATTTCCAAAAACAGCGTATGAACCATATTTTGAACTTATTCCTTTTATAATTTCTACAAGCCGTTTGGGATCATCAAGTGCATCATAATCATTATCAAATATATCACCGGCATAAACAACAACATCCGGATTAAGCGCATTAATTCTGTCAACCATCTTTTCCATATCATCACAGCCTATACTGTATCCTAGATGAAGATCTGCAACAAGTACAACATTAAGACTGTCCATTCCATCAACGTGCTTATCAACACTTATATCATAACTCTTAGTTGTCATCTGCCTTGCATGTATCGTTCCATACACTGTAAATCCTATACTTGCAGCTGTAATTGATATCCCTATTATAAGTGCACCATACAATCTGCGAAGTATTGGAACATTCTTCCTCTTATCAACAATCTTAAGAATAAAAACAATAATATCCCATATTATCATAAAGAATAACAGATATATAAACAATCCCAGCCACACATTACTTATTCTATGTATTGCTACCTGTATGCTGCTTCTTGGCAAAAACACACCGAAAAATATAGTTGATGCAAATATACAGTATAACCCTATCCATACTGCCTGCATACGCTTATGTTTAAATAATGGTATAACTATCTTAAACCAGTGTATCATTCTCCATAACATGTATGTACTAAGTATGATATATATAAATAACATTAACCACTTTAGCATAAGTATCTCCTGTATTATACATAACGAAAAGCTTTATAAGACATTCATTAACTGCTGTTATATATTTTATACCACATTATCTTGCTACAGGCAAAAGAATTACATCAAACAAGCATAAAAAAATCGCAGAACCAGACTTTATATCTGATTCCGCGATTAAATTTTTACATTTTACTTACATATACTTTCTTCTTTTTAAGAATGTACTAACAGCGCATCCACCACTTAATAATAATACTAGTATTAATAATTCCATAGAAACTGCTGTATCACCTGTCTTTGCAGATGTTTCGCTACTTACATCTGTTGCACTCTCTGTAACATTTGTATTTTCACTTGAATCTGTTGTATTACCATTCTGGTCTGGCTTTGTTACCTCATCTGTTACCGGCTTTGTTTCACCAGTTGTATTCTTAACTGTATCCTCATATACAATTACATATGTAGAGAACTTATCAGTTGCAAATGTAAGCTTATTAGTAACCGCATCATATTCCGCATTAAGAATATCTGTCTTGCCATTATGTATTCTTATAACGCTATATTTTCTATTAACAGATGTATCCTTATTAACGAGTTTATCTGGTAATTCTGTACTTATAGTTAATTTCTTATTAGTTTCATACATCTGATTACTCTCATTATTAATCTTTACATTAAGAGTAATATCAAGGATAATTCCTGTTTTCTGTGATGGTGTAAGAACACTTTCTATAAGCTTTCTATCATTATCTGTTACATTATCATTTACATTGGCAACTGATAATATAACCTCTACATTCTTACCATTTGTATTTTTCTTTTCCTCATCTGTAAATATACTGTCTATAATTTCATCCTTAGTACCAGTTAATCCCATATCAGGAGTATTATCGCCTTTGCCTATGCTGACATCTAGCTGTGTCTTGCTGTCATCCGGCTTTTCTTCCTCAATCTTTGGAATTTCTGTTATATCTGCCTTATCACCACATACTGTACAATGATGTGACTTGCTTCCAGACTCTGTACATGTTGCTTCCTTGTCTACTGTCCACTCTGTACTGTATGTATGACCTTTTGCTGCGATTACTTCTGTCTTTGTTTCTTTGCATACTTCACATGTGTATGTCTTC
>JBNMGS010000249.1:0-3799 GCA_050872365.1 Lachnospira sp. | reverse complement strand
TTTCATGACAACATAGAAAAAACGGAAAATGAAAAACAGGGAGCTCTTAAAGAGTTCGAGGAGACTGTTAAGCCGGATATCCTGGAGGAAATACAGGGGAGGTATGTTGATAAGCTTGACCTTATGAACAGTGAACTTACCAAGAAAAAGGATGAGTATACAAGGCTTGATGATCTTGTGAAGCAGCAGCGTATATATATATCATCCAATTATGAAGCTTATCTTGGTAAGGAATTCGTGGATAAAGAAAAGCTTGCAGAGCTGGATAATATTATGAAGAATGGAGCCTGTACAACTATAGCACAGGCAATTGCAGAATATAAAAGCCAGCATTAAAAGTGATTTGTTGCATATTATCAGGTTATAAAGTTCTCAAGTTATTAATCTGTCTGATGCAAAGTTATCCATACGAAGTTACAAGAGCAGTTAATCAGTCTGAAGCATCCCGAATGCACTGGTGATGACATCAGCAATCTGCATAATAATGCATAGACGGGTTGTCTGGAGTGTGGAGTGGTTTTCATTACTGGATTCGTTTACGATACCAGTGATGTGGACATCCCCAACTTCAGGCAGCTTTTTTTTAACCCCAAGACCAGGGCGAAGTGGACCAGCTCCAAGAGTGATAAGTCCAACATGATCTTTGCGGCCGAGAGATGCATCAATCGCAATTATATAGGGATTGGTAAATGTCTGGTTGATGCATTCTATATATCTTGAAAGATTAGCAGCGTGGACAGGATGTGTAAGGTCACCATATACATAGAAGTTACACTGAGTATTTTTCTTAAGCTTGTACCCTACTATGGGACCAAGACTGTCACCTGTAGAGCGGTCACTTCCAACGCATAGTATGATAGTTTCCTGTTTGCAGTCTTTAGAAGTCTTTATTATGTACTTTAACTTTTCACTCAACAGAAAAGCGGCATCGTTACTGGTTGAATCGTAATAATAGCGCATAATAATCCTCATTTCTGCGCACGTTTTTTGTGCATATCGGATTTGTATCAAGTGTGCGCAGACACAAATCCTGCGTATGAAAAATCAGATGTTAATATGCTCTTTTATAAGATTTTTCACACTATTCTTATTTTATGATTTTATGATGTTGGGGTCACAAAGTCATTAACACACCTATGAGCAAGCTCGTGTGGGTTCAGACCTTTTGCCCCTGGTATCATTTTACTAAGCGGTCATATCATGTGATAAGACTGATAACATCATTTTATTCAAAAACATATAAAATATTCCCATATTTAAAAATATATTTTTCTCCGACATTTTCTGATAAAATTCACAACCATTTAATGATATTATTCAAGCATTATAAGTGGACATCCCTGTGTTAATGGGATGAAAACTTGACATCAGTCAGGGATAAAAAGCCTTTTAACCCTGGCTTCTTAATATAAAAGATGTCACAGACAGTTAAAATGTATGGCTTGTCTGAGAAAGCAGAATGGAGGAGGACATGATAGAGATAATATGTAACAAAGATGATTCAGATAAATCAGAAAAGAATCCTAAAGATAATAACACATGTATAAGAAGACCTAAGAATATCAAGCAGATAGGTGATGTCAGCTCGGATAAGAAAATATACATAGAGGATTACGCGTTTACATATATTAACTCTATTGCGTATAACAACCCGGAAGAAGAACAGGCGGGTGTTCTGCTTGGAGAGCTTGCTAAGGAAGGAAACGAAAAATGCGTGTTTGTAAAAGGTGTAATAAAGGCAGCCTTGGGCGATACCTCTGATACAGGAATATATTTTAATGAAAATGTATGGAATAAAATATATTCAGATACAGAAAAATATTTTCCTGATCTTTCAGTAGTAGGCTGGTTTGCGGTGGTGCCAGAGGTGACAGATGAACGTATGGCAAGGCTTAAAAAACTTCATCTTGATAATTTTGCAGGAAATATGAAGACATTGTATCTTGTAGACACAGTAGAGAAAGAAGAACATTTTTACCTGTATGAGAATGGAACATTAAAAAGACAGAAGGGGTATGTATGTTTTTATGAACGCAACTACGAGATGCAGGAATATATGCTTGAGCGAAGTGAAAAAAAGTCGTGTGAGGATACAAAAGGTGACAGGGTTGTAAAGAATATCAGAAATATAATACGGGAAAAGGAAGAACTAAAGGAACAGAGAAAAAGCGGCAGCTTCATGTATGGTGTAAGCGCTTTCCTGGTAGTTGTTATAATAGTTATTGGTATTAATCTTATGAATAATTATGAGAGAATGAAGCATCTTAATCAGTCAGTCAATAATCTTATGAATCAGCTTGAAGGAAATGTAAGAGACGGTCAGGATGGCGGTGACAAGGCTTCACAGGATGTTGACTCATCAGGGAATAGTAGTGATGATGGCAATGCTATAAAGGTAAACAAGCTGTCGGGTGATGTGTATCCTCTTGATGAAAAAGGTACAGCAGATAAAACATCAGGAGAAAATAATTCAAGTGCACTCAGTAATAATTCAGATAACACCGAAGCCACAGGCTTTGAAACATTAAGCCAGCCAATAGATACAACATCGGGAGCAGCCATTGGTGCAGCGAATGAAATATCAGAAACAGCCACAACAACGCAGCAGCCTGTGGTAAATAACGGACAGGGTTCTGATGATGACAGTGCAGATGGAGTATCACCGGCAGTAAACAGTGCAAAGCCGGACAGCTACAGTACATATACAGTAAAATCAGGAGATACACTTATGGGTATATGCAAACGTCATTATGGTACAACAACAAAATATCAGGAAGTTATGCAGTATAACAGCCTGGATGACAGTAATGTGTTATATATAGGACAGGAGATAAAACTTCCAGATTAAAGCTGGATTAAAGCGTTAAACTTTCTTGAATATTTATGTGTATTATGTATAATTAAAACCAGTATGATGAATATAACATGATGTAAGAGTCAAAAGTATAAAAAGCCGTTTCTGCTTGCAGAAAAAGACCTTTTTACTAGAGACACGTAAACACTGAGAATGGAATAAAATGTCGTGAATACAGCATTTTATGGGGATTTGAGGCGCTTAAGGATTGCTATGTTGCTACGCAATTCATGAACATCATATCAGATAAAAACAGCAGAATACCTGCAGAATGAGGGATAAATAATGGCTGACATAATATCAGGCGGTTCAAGATTTACAGGAGATAAGAATGCTCCTGTAAGGAAGGTGATTAAGTTAAATACAGATGGCAATACAGGAAGCAATATTAATAAAAACATAGAACAGTCAGCAGTTACAGAGGAAGCTGATTATGAGGAAGTAAGACAGCGGATAGTAAGACACAGGATAAGGATGGGACTGCTTATAGCACTTGTTATAGTACTTATAGCAGGAGCTGTTGTACTTGCCATGCATCTTTTAGATGGATATACATATACGTCTTATAGTGTAACTGGTTCGATAAACAGGGAAGATACTGCAACTTCACAGTATATAGCTTATCAGGGAGGATACATAAAGTACAGTAATGATGGAGCTTCTTACTATACAGATAAGGGAAAGGCTATATGGAACCAGACATATTCTATGCAGAAGCCACAGGTGAAAATGTGTGAAGACTGTGTTGCAATAGGAGATATTAACGGAAACACGGTATATGTATTCAACAAGACAGGTCTTCTAGGAAAGATAGATACCTCACTTGTCATATCACAGATAGAAGTTGCATCCAATGGTGCGGTTGTGGCAGTTCTTGAAGATAACGAAGCTAACTATATCAATATGTACTCTAAAGAGGGAACTAAGATATACAGTATCAAGACA
>JBNMGS010000248.1:0-3814 GCA_050872365.1 Lachnospira sp. | reverse complement strand
CGGTAGCGGCAGTAGCCATTACTTATATGAAAAGTCTTAGAAATATCCGATTGAATCTTCTGGCATCGCCTATGTATGCACACTTGCTTTTCTCATATATGAAGTCGTTCGTTCGTTAAGAATGTGTGTTAAACAACAATATTTCACTGTCTTTTTTTATTGAAACAGTTTACAATACATTTATACTGAATGTAGTGAGGATATGATAATGAAAAAGATTTTGATTGTTGAAGATGATAAAGATATAAGCAGGGAGCTTAAGGAGCTGCTGGAAAATTCAGGATATGAGGCAGAGGTGCTTATCTGTTTTAAAAATGGATGTGATCATATTATAGCAGCAGAGCCTGATCTTGTGCTGCTTGATATTAATATTCCATATATGAATGGGGAAATGCTTTTGCAGCAGTTAAGAAGTAGATCAGATGTGCCTGTCATTATGGTTACAAGCAGGGATTCAGAGGCTGATGAGGTGCTTTCAATGAGCTATGGTGCAGATGATTATATAACTAAGCCATATAATCCTACAATTCTTCTATTAAGAATCAATGCAGTATTTAAAAGGCTTGGTTCAAAGACAGATAATACTGCAGCTTATCGAGGAATGGATATACTGCCGCATAAGGGTGTAATTAGATATAAGGATGAAGAAATAACCCTTACTAAAAATGAAATGACGATATTTATGTATCTGTTATCACATAAGGAACATATAGTTTCAAGGGATGAGCTTATGACTGAATTGTGGAATAATGAGGAGTACCTTAATGATAATGCACTGACTGTGAATATAAGCAGATTAAGAAGCAGATTTAAAGATATTGGTTTTGAAGATGTTATTGAGACAAGAAAGGGACAGGGATATATTCTTGTATGAAGCTAGTGAAATATATTAAAGACAGGCTGTATTCAGTGTGCATATTTGTTGTAATGCTTATTATAAGCATACTTATGATGGCTGCTTTCAAGGTATCAGTTCAATTGATAATTGCAGAAATATTTATAATGACAATATGTTATATTGCTGTTTTACTGGCAGATTATTGCCGGAAAAAGAGATTTTATGATGAACTGAAGTCTAATATTGCTTCGCTTGAAGAAAAATATTTTATTACAGAGACACTTAACAGACCAGTCTTTTATGAAGGGGAAATATTTTATGATACTGTCAGCGATATAGACAGGTCGATGTCAGAGAATGTGAAAAAATACAGGCTCGGAATGGAGAATTTTAAAGAGTATGTGGAAATGTGGATTCATGAGATAAAGCTTCCAATAGCCTCACTTACGCTTATACTTCATAATCACATGGATAAATGTGATAAAGAATTCGCAGACAGAATGAACGCACAGATTCGTAGAATTAACAATTGTATTGAGCAGATTCTTTATTATGTAAGAAGTGAGAATGCAGAAAAAGACTATATAATAAATGACGTAAGATTATCTAAGATAATAGGTGCGGTTGCATTAAAAAATAAAGATGATCTTCTTGAAAATAATATAACATTTGAAGTAAGCAATGCAGACAAGATAGTTCTTACAGATGCAAAGTGGATGGAATTCATGCTTAATCAGATAGTGAATAACAGCATAAAGTATAAAGATAAGACTAAGTCAGAGTCTTATATTAAGATATCAGCGACAGAGGATAAGAAATGTATTGTTCTTGAAATACTGGATAATGGAATAGGTATAAATGCATCTGACCTACCCAGAGTTTTTGATAAATCATTTACAGGAGAGAATGGACATGAACACTTTAAGGCGACAGGAATGGGACTTTATATTGTTAAGAAGCTATGTGACAAGCTGGGCTTAGCAATAAGTATTGAGTCAGTCAAGGACGACTATACATGTGTGAGGATTACATTTTATAAAAATGATTTTTATAAGGAGCTTGTGTAAAGTGTTGGTGTAATGTTACAAAACTGTAATGTTCCGTAATATTGAACAAACGACACCGGATTAGTTAAGTGGTAAAACATAATTAATCTAAATGAAAGGAAATTATTATTATGGAAACAATACTTAAGATTGATAACATTGAAAAGTATTATGGAAACAAATCAAGTCTTACCAAAGCGATTGACAATATTTCGTTTGAGGTTGGAAAGGGAGAATTCGTTTCTATAATGGGAGCGAGTGGTTCAGGAAAGACAACGCTTCTTAACTGTATATCAACGCTTGATAAAGTGACTACAGGTAAGATATATGTCGGAGACAATGATATTACCCAGTTAAAGGGTAATAAGCTTAACAAGTTCAGAAGAGAGGAGTTAGGCTTTATCTTTCAGGATTTTAATCTTCTTGATACTTTAACAGCATTTGAAAATATTGCACTAGCGCTTTCTATACAGAATGTTCCGGCAAGGGAGATTGAGTTAAGAGTGAGACAGACTGCAAGAGAGCTTGGTATTGAAGAGGTATTAAACAAATATCCTTATCAGATGTCAGGCGGACAGAAGCAGAGAGTGGCAAGCGCAAGAGCTATTATTACGAATCCAAAGCTTATTCTTGCTGATGAGCCTACAGGAGCGCTTGACTCGAGGTCATCAAGAATGCTGCTTGAGAGTTTTAATTTTCTTAATACCGAGCTTTCGGCAACAATTCTTATGGTAACCCATGACGCATTTACAGCAAGCTACGCAGGCAGAGTGATATTTATCAAGGACGGTAAAATCTTTAATGAGATACGCAGAGGCGAATCTACAAGAAAAGAATTTTTTGATAAAATTATTGATGTTGTGACATTGTTAGGAGGCGACCTTAATAATGCTTTTTAAGATATCTTTAAAGAACATCAGGAAGAGTTTCAAGGATTATACCGTCTATTTCTTCACTCTTATTCTTGGTGTCGCAATATTTTATGTGTTTAATGCAATTGACAGTCAGAGCGTTATGCTTGATGTAAGAGCAAATGTGATGGATATTATCAAGCTGATGAATGACATGCTCTCAGGTGTGAGCGTATTTGTATCGTGCATACTTGGATTTCTGATTATATATGCAAGCCGTTTCCTTATTAAAAGGCGTAATAAGGAGTTCGGCATATATCTTACACTTGGAATGAGCAAGAGAAAGATTTCAGCTATTCTTTTCTTTGAGACACTGCTTATCGGCATTGTGTCACTTGTGGCAGGACTTGTTATTGGTACAATCCTTTCACAGTTTATGAGTGTGCTTGTTGCCAATATGTTTGACGCAGATATGACTAAGTTCAAATTCGTATTCTCAACGAAGGCATGCATTAAGACTTTGATATATTTTGCAATTATGTATGTGCTTGTTATGATATTTAACACATTCAGTATCAGCAGATGTAAGCTGATTGACCTTCTTAATGCAGGTAAGAAAACAGAGAAAGTTACTATGAAAAATCCAATTATCTGCACAATAGTATTCGTCATAGGTGTTGGTATTCTTTCATATGCATACTGGATGGTTACAAGGGGCGTTGAGCCAATAAATATTGTCGATAAAATCGGCATTCCTATTGCACTTGGCTGTGTTGCTACATTTTTAATATTCTGGTCAGTTTCAGGATTTATGATAAGAATATTTACAAGTATCAAGAGTGTGTATTATAAAGGCGTGAACAGCTTTGTGTTAAGGCAGTTCTGCAGCAAGATTAACACTACTGTATTCTCAACAACTGTTATATGTATTATGCTTTTTATCACAATAAGTGTGCTTTCAGCAGCACTTTCAATGAAGGATTCGCTTTCAAAGACTCTTTCAGAGACTTGTCCTATGGATATTCAGTTCACTAAATTTTCTTATAGTGCATTATCAGATGCTTATGAATCTTCAGAGG
>JBNMGS010000247.1:0-3814 GCA_050872365.1 Lachnospira sp. | reverse complement strand
TTATATCGAAAGAGGGGCAAGCCCAAGAGCTACTATAGCGCTTGTAAAGATGTCCAAGGCCTGGGCGTGGCTTAACGGAAGAGACTATGTTATACCTTCTGATGTTGGAACACAGTTTGAATATGTTATATCACACAGGATAGTTCCAGACATGTCAGCACGCATGGAAAAGATGTCTAAGATAGACATAATTAAAAATATATTAAAAGTTGTTAAAAGACCAGTTGTCGGAGAAAAAAGTACAGGCTAGGAATGAAAATATAAAATGACCAGAATAGTATTAATCTTTTTTGTAGTAGTTTCATGGTATATTGCAGGAATGGTTCATTCATTTGCTTTGATGTTATATGCTGTCAGTCTTACGGTTTTTATGGCTGCCATGTATTTTATTACTCTTATGTATAAAAAGAGGGTATCGTTTGCATTTGATTCGGATTATACAGGCTTAGTAAAAGAAATAGAACATCCTGTAACAATCAATATAAATAATAATTCGGGATTGCCAATAGGTAAAATAAGACTTGATATAGAAGTAAAGTATGGATTTAGTCAAAACGTGAATGAATCTTTAAATAAATCTGAATATGCATGTAAAAAGGAATATATATTAAAACAGAAAATATATGGAAGCTGTCATGGAAAAAAAGATTTTATGCAGTTTATGTTAAAAATGCCATATACGGGACCGGCATGTATATATATCAGACGTGCATATTTTTATGATTATACAGGTGCTTTCAGAAGGAAGATAAAACTGGAAAATTATATGAATGCAGCTGTGCTTCCAGGTATAGAGGATGCACGTGCCAGAGTAGAATATATGCCATCTTCAAGTGATGTAATGCAGGAATTATATATGAATAAAGCTGGTAATTCGGTTGATGATATTAGACAGATAAGGGAATATCAGACAGGAGATTCTTACAGACATATTCACTGGAATCTCAGTGCAAGGACAGGAAGTCTGCTAGTCAAGGAGTTTTCACAGGAAACAGACATTGAGGTTAATGTTGTTGCCAGGATTTCTGCAGATGTACTTGATGATTATAAAAGAATGGGGGCATATTACGACAAACTGGTGAATGAAACAATAGGACTTATCAGTGATAAAAGTATAATTAACCTTTTGTGGTATGATTACGAATATGATGCTTTTACAAAATGTCGTGTGAAAAATAGAAAAGACTGTGAGGATGCATTGTATAATCTTTTTATATATCATGAAAAATGCAGGCATAATAACAAAAAAGCATGTATAGATAAGGAACTTCCATTATCATATAAAAACGTGAATATAGTTGAAGTTAATACGAATCTTGAGGTGACAGTTAATGGGAGTGCAGAGGAAAAATAAATGCATGACTATGTATCAGGAATGGAGAATGGCATGAAAACAGATATAAGTATAGCAGTGAACCGGTCTTTGGATAATAATTACAGGGGAAATATGTATCTGGGGTTTGCTGCTTTTTTGTGTGGTGTTTTTTCTATTCTTATGTTCATGGGCGGACTTAATGCAATAGGTTATTCTGCTGATGTTGTATATGTGCTTGCATTTTTTCTGTCACTGGTTGTCTGCTATTCATATTATAAAAAGCCACGTATGTTGATTTTGGTATGGCTTATAGTATTTGCAGCTATGATTGTTATTTTAATAACAGAAACCAATGATTTACAGGCACAGGTTATATCTGTATTTACTGCCTTTAGTGAAGGTAAAGCGGCTGTAAGAAATGTAACTATGCTCATGTGTGTGTTTACCATGTTACTTGTTGGACTTTTCTATCTTGTTGAGTTTGTTTTTAAAGCACATTTTATATTATCATTTATTACGTTTGCTATTATGATACTATCGCCTTTTCTTAAAATATCAATATCAGGTTTTAATATTTTTATGGTAGTTGTATATCAGATAATGTTTTATCTGATTAATAATATGCAGATTACCAAAAAGAAGAGATATTTTTTAACCGGTTCAGTTAACAGCCGCAGAAGCGTTATTGAAAAAAGTGCAGTTATGTGTTTTGTTCTGGTTTTGTCTGCATTTGTTGTATCCAATGTTATTATGAAGGCTGCATCTGAGCCTGTTTATAATTCGGTAAGCGGGCTTGAGGAGATTGTATATAAGTTGTCAAGTATGGCTAACAACAAGGCAGCAGATATTAATATGGATGGAAGTATCAGCACCGGTAATAATTATCAGACAGGTGCTAAGCAGATTGCACTTACATTAAAAAGAAAACCTGAGGAGGATTTATATCTTACAGGTTACAGGGGTGGTGAATATACTGGAAATAACTGGAAAAAAGCTGATGATACACAGATATGTAATGAGCTTGATAAGTTAAAGGGTGGCAATACATATAACAAATATACGACTATAATAAATACAGCAGAAGCATTTAATACACTGTATTATTCATGCAATTATCTTATGAAAAACAATGGAATGACGATATCTAAAGAAAAAGATAAAAGATTACAGCTTGATATTGAATATAAAGGCAACAGACATAATGTACGACTTGAGCCATATTACAGCAATCTGTATTCAACACAGCAATTTGCGGATGACAATAAATATAGTGTTATGTATTACGAACAAAAGGATATGGCTTCGGACTGGAATAATGCTGTAATAACTGAATATACGCAAAAATCAAGGCTTGATGATTATATTTATGTACAATCAAATTATAAAAAAGCAATGAAACCTTATTACACACAATATTCAGAAGATATTACACCACGTCTTGCCTCATATGTAAAAGATAATCCGTTAACTACATTAGATGAAAAAACAACCTTTATATTGTATACACTTATGAGTAATACAAGCTACACAAGATCACCTGGAATAATGGTTGGTAACACAGATATAGCTGATAAATTCCTTTTCGAATCAAAGAAAGGATACTGTGTTCATTATGCAACGGCAGCCGCACTTATGTATCGCATGTATGGGATTCCTGCAAGATATGTTACAGGTTTTAAGGTGCTGGCAGATAGTTTTAAGGAGAATGAACAGCATGAATGGTGTGCAGATGTCACAGATGCAAGACAACATGCATGGGTTGAAATCTTCATAGATAATTACGGATGGGTTCCTGTTGATGTTACACCATCACAAGATGGTACTATGAATGTATCTTATCCGGGGTATACAATGGATACGTTTAAAACAATAATGGAACAGAATAACTGGGTTGCAGGATTGCCAAGCATAAAAAATACAACTGTGGAAAAAACAGAATATGTAAATACATGGCAGGGGGCAGTAAAAGCTGCATTAAAGAGATTTTTCAGAACTGCATTAAGAATTTTAAAAATATTAATTGTAGTTATAGTAATGGCAGGAGTTGCAGGCTCACCAATATGGCGAAGAATTAGAAGAAGTCTTGTACTTAAAAGAAGGAATACTAAGAAATGTGCTGTGATATATAGCAGAATGATGAAAATGCTCCATAAGTCAGGTTATGCAGAAGGGTATGATGGTACAGAAGAAGATTTCGCAGATGAACTTATAAGAGAATTGTCAGAAAATATCAAAGTGGAAATTAGCGAAGAAGTTAAAGTGGATATAAGACATGCGGTTATGTATTCAGTTGAATCTGAATTCTCTTCCCATAGAGTTGATGATTTGGCAGCACAATGTGTGAATGATGTATATAATAAGATATCTGATGCTATATATAACAGACTATGCTGGTGGGAAAAAATTATATTCAAATATATATATTGTTTTTAGACGTATTGTTTTTAGACATGAATTTTTTAATGTTTTTGGAAATATTCTGTACATTCAGTATTATAT
>JBNMGS010000246.1:0-3843 GCA_050872365.1 Lachnospira sp. | reverse complement strand
GCACGATGACCATGGTTGAACCATTATTATTATGCTTTCCTCTTTTTCTCATTTTCTCTGCCATCAGCCGCTCCTCCTTATCCAACCTTCGTTGTTACAACCTGAGACATAGGCTCTGTCTCATCTCCATAATATACTTTGACTGTCATAGTGTATAACAGACTCTTGCTTGATATGCCATTATTACCAGCTCCATTGTTGTTAGGATCCTTATATGTCTCCCACTTGTATATATTGGAAAATACACTTACAGGTCCCGAAGCTGTAGAACCACTACCCCCATATGAACCACTTGTTCCAAGACTTACCGTTCCCTTAGCTGCCATATCCATTGCTGTAGAATTGATAGTAAGACTTATATTTTTTCTGTCAAGAGCCATCTTAATAGCACTATTATCATTACTTCTTGTTGTCTGTTGTATTATAAATACATTACAGCCTTCATATCTTACATAAGCCTCGTTGCTGTAATCATATGTTATATTAATCTTGTCGGATGAATAATACTTGCCTCCGTCACCGTCAACAGTTGTATGCGAATATTTATCATAAGGTGCATAGAATATATACACATCCTTTAGATTATCAGATAATGATGTAGATATCTTATAAGAATTACTTCCGCTTGCCGCTGCCCTGAAATAATTGTTAGGATATATGATATCATCCGGTCTGAACACATTAGCCTCATTATTATCATATCTGTATTCAAAGCCAACAGTAACTCTCTGATAATAAGCATCTATACCATCTTCAACAGATCCGGATACCGCATTTTCCTGCGACTCACTATGCTTAACCTCAACCTTTATATTAGTAACCTTGGTTATCTTATTCTTATCAAAGCCTGTCCTGTATATCTCTGCAAATTTCTTTTCAGCCTCTGCATCATAACTATACAGGTCTTCTCTTAATACGAAATTCTTAACTGAATTCACGTAAGAATTAATATTGTTATTATAGTTGTTATCTTCCTCAGCACCAGCTTTATATCTGCCCGGCTCAAGTTCTGTTACCACCTTATAGCTCTCACCATTAGCGCCAGTTCTGTTTTCTGTAAATGTATACTTTCCACCTGCCCCTTCTGTATACTTTCCAGCATATGAACTAAGAATCTCATTCATACTTACAGACTTAAACTGTTCTACTATATCAGCGGCAACTGTATTAGCATTCTCTTCTTTACGCGCCTTGTGGTTAATCCTTGCTGCGTTGGAGAATGAACTAAGAACAGGTATGGAAAGAATAGCAAGAACTGCCATTGCTACAAGTACCTCAACAAGAGAGAAACCTGCGTTATTCAGTTTTCTTTTATGTAAAGACACTTTAGCTTTCTTAATTCTTATCATAATTCTTCCCTTCTGTTATCCCACATTTCTTTATCGCCAATCATTATTCTGTGCAGCTAAAACCAGCTGTCACATCATCTTATGTTTAAATCAAACGCTATATACCTTGATTCCTACTGCGCAGGCTTGGCAAATATATTATCTGTACCTGTCTTTAAGTCAAACTTAGGCTCTTCAAAGTTCCTTCCGTTACCACTTATAGAATATAATGCAAGTGTCATAGTTCCTGTAACTGCATCTGTTGCTTCATTATAAGTAGTTGTTATTGCTTCAATAGTATTCTTTTTATCATAGTTATTGATAAATCCAAGGAAATTCTTCCATTCAGCATATGTACCTTCATAAGATACATTGATAGTTTCCTTAAAACCTACATTATTAGTCTGATATGATGAACCTGATGTATTAGATGGATTAGAAGAAGCCTTCTGTCCAAATGTATACACTGCAACAGGGTCAGAAAATGTTATACTCTTCACCCACACACCAGTTGAACTTTCTATAGAATTAAGAAACTGCAATGTTGCCGGCTGGCTTGTACCATTTTCAAAACTCTTAAAAAGTCTGTCTGATTCACTCTTTAATGATAAAGTATCAGATTCATACTTTGCCTTATTCTGTGTCTTTGTCTGCAGGTCCTTCTTCTTTTTTGAAAGCTCTGTCACCTGCTTAGTTGATGTATCAAGCGATGCTGACAGATTCTGGTAACCTACAAAATAAGCCAGGAAAACAATAAGAAATGCAAACACATATACAAGTAATTTCTTATCTCTTTCAGATATAGTAAGACTATTCTTTAACTTTTCTTTCATTACTTATTACCTCCCTGTGCACCTTTTATATCTCCAAATGAACAGCTAAGAGAGAATGTCAGCTGTATAGTACCTGTGTTATCCCTGTTCTCTGTTTCATTGGAAACAATCACATTAGATACTGTTGGTATAGACTTAAGCTGTAATATAAGCATACCAAGTGAAGACTTGCTTGAAGCTGTTCCGCTTATTGCAACGTTGCCAGATGTAACACTCATACTTGTTATAGTCACATCGCTTGGCACCTTGTTTTCAAGTTCACTTACAAATGTATCAACAGAATCATTGTTATTAGAAGCCTGTGTCTTAAATGCATTGACATCTGTGTTTTCATCCTTGGCTTCATAATACTTGTTAACTATCTCTTCAATAGGCTGAAGCTTCTTGACATCATTCTTAAGCGCTGCAACCTGTATGTTTGAGAATATAAGCTGTATACCAGGCACTAAAACAAGCAGGAGTGAAGCTGCTACTGCTGCTATAACAACAATCGCCATGCCTTTTCCAGTATCTTTCTTCTTATCCTCTTCTTTCTTAGTCTGAGATACGAAGTTAACTGGCGCAATCAGTGCACCAATAGGTGCTGTATAAGATGTAAGAGAGCTTGAATCTACATAAGTCCTCTTATCAGTAAGAACTCCATCTATACTTTCAATAGGAATAATCTCCATATTGAACTCGTTAGATAACAGCTTGTTAAAGCCTCTTATGCTTGTTGCATTACCTATAACATATATCTTTTCTATAGGTGTGTTGTTTCTTGATACATAATAGTCTGTTATTCGGCTTATATTACTAATCAATGCTCTCACAGACTCTGTAACATCATTAGAATCTACTGACTTACCAAGAAGATACTCTGACTGTAGCTTATGAAGTGCCGCATTATAATCAAGCTTATACTGTTCCATAACTGTACGGACCATAAGTGATTTACCATAATGTACGCTTCTTTGCAGCTGCATTGAACCATTCTTAAATATACTTACAAGTGTTGAATCTTCTTCTATAGATATAACTATGTTCGTACTCTTATCTATCTGCTGTTTAACAAGCTGATAGATACTATTACCTGCATAATCTATATATGCAACCTTAAGTCCCATATCATTAGCAAGCTCATAATATTTATCTATCATCTTAGCCGGTGCAGCAACAACCATAGCTCTCTGCTTGGTTACATTCTCTTCTTCCACCTTTTCTAATGGATAATACTGCACTATATAATCTTCAATCTTAACCGGGAAATACTCTGATGCATTAGTCTCTATGATCTTATCAAGCTTGTTTTCCTTGACATCCGGAACTAATACATCCTTAGTAGCTATCTTATTAGATGATATTGTAAATACAACATCATTAGAATTCATTCTATTATCATCAAGTGATGACTTAATAACCTTAGCAAGCTCTTTTACATCAAGAATATCGCCATCATTGTATACACCCTCTGGTGTCGGAGCAGTAACAACCTTGTGAACTGTTGTAGTCTTAACACCTCTGGTTGCTTCGCATAACTTGATGTATTCACTGTTAATGCTTATGCTTATATACTTGCCGCTAACTTTAACTGCCATAATAAAACAGTCTCCTCTCCCCTTAACATATTGTAAAGTTATTCTTTATTTAATAACTATATTTGTGATGTAAGTGTCAAAAGTAATTCTGTCACTCACTGATGT
>JBNMGS010000245.1:0-3848 GCA_050872365.1 Lachnospira sp. | reverse complement strand
CTTATACATATCCTCAATATCATATCTGGAAGCTGGTATATAATCTGCCTGTGTATATTCATTCTCAGATGCAACACGTGCTCTTCCTATCTTAAACTGCAATGCACCATTGTAGCTTGTAACCTGTCCGCTGACATGTACGTAATCGTTCACATCAAAATCACCGATTCCGCCTGAATTAACATCCCATATTTTGGAATCTATCTGACCTGTCTTATCAGCAAGCATGACATTCTCATACTCCTTACCTGTCTTAGTAAGTGCTGTTGATTTTGACTTACATAAGTACACATCTGATATTCTGTCACCATCTTTAAATGTTTCAATATAACGCATAAACAATATTCTCCATTTCCTGCATAAATCCATAATTCTGCCATGCTAAACCAGTTATCTGCCATTTGATTTATTATTATTTTATTTTATGATACCAGGGTCAAAAGGTCTAAACCCACATGAGCTTACTCATAGATGGTGGCTTTTGATTCCAATATCATTTATATAATGCACAGCAGATTCTATTATATATTTTTTTACAATTTATTTCAATTCAACTGACACATCATATGACACATCAAAATATCCGGACTTTCCTTTTCTTTTTATAGATACATTAAGCACCTGCCCCGCTGCACTGTCATATATCTTATCATTTAATCTCTGTATGGAATAACAAGGCATTTTATTGATTCCCTGTATGATATCTCCCGGCTGCAGTCCTGCGATATATGCCGGCGAATCTTTGTCAACCTTTGATATATATATTCCCATAGGAATACCATTCTTATCTGAAAGCTCGCTATCTACATTCTGTGCTATTATACCAAAGTACATCTTTCCCTGCCTGTTAATCATACATTCTATCATGCATTTTAAATCTGATATACCAAGTGCCCTCAACTTAGTATCAGAATTTTCCTGTGAAATTCCTATAACATTACCATCTGAATTAAACAAAAAGCCATAATCTTCTTTCTGACATGAGAGATTAGTTTCAAATATTTCGTAATTATTATCTACAGAATTCACAATTGTTCTGTTTGTTATAGTTCCATAGTCAACAGCTCCGCTCGTCCCATATATCTTTCCTGTTGCTATTACCATATCACCTTTGTTTATCATATATGAGTTATCAAGCATAGCCACTTTCATATATTGTCTGTCAGCTTCGGCAACCTGTGAATCCTCTACACTTATTATACTTATTCCTGTTAGTTCATCAGAGCATACAAGTTCTGCTTTATAAGCATTTGTCTCCTGAACTATGACTGCATAGTTTTCTACAGAGTCCGTATAAGAATGTGAAGTTAATATCATATATCTGCCATTAAGATGTCCAACTATAAGTCCCACAGTTGAATTATTATCAATGCCACCGCTTATATTCTCTATACCACCATCAGTATTATTCTGTATGCTTTGCTGATATGTCTGTGTACTATCCTGTGTTGCATCACTGTTTATATTGTTATCTTTAACAGTACCGCCTTCATTATCATTACTGTTATTTTTACTGTTTATATTGTTATAATCAGGTACTTCATCTGATGAATACTCCTTAACGATAACGACAGTTTGCTGAACATCATCAATCTTACTTCTAAGTGACTGCACTATGGCGTCATAATCTCTTTTAATCTGTCCATGTCCATCATCTTCCTGTTGTTCTACTGTATCTGGATCCGGATATTCATCTCTTGTAAATTCTATGTGATCCACAGCTTGATTTCGCAAAATTATCTTATCTCTTATTGTTGGAATTATCACTTTATCTGATAATACATATATAATACCTATAGCAACAATAAGAACTAAAAATTTCACTGTTTTTATAAGTCTTTTATACTTCACCCTTGGACTTGGTACTATTTTTTCTGTATACAGTGAATATCCCTGCTCCTGCTCATTATTTCTATATTCCATATATATCCCCCAGCAATTATCAAATTAACAGCTGTTATTTTTCTCTATCTTTTCTATATTTTTTAATATTTTTCTTTTCTATATTCTATTCCTTGTTCACCACCATGCACATCTATATAGGCTTTGCCTCTATTAACTATCTGACGTTTAATTTATCTGCCAGGATTCGTAATAAAAACTATATGTGAACTCTTTACTCTTTAAGTTTCAAACAAGTACCGCATGTTATTATTTATTTTATCGCATATATATGAACAAATTATGTCAAAGGTATTAAAAAGAAGCTTATTTTTGTATGTTTATTACTTTATAATATAGTTTTTTATGGACAAATGCTGTAAAATATTAATATATGATGTCGTAGGCATATTGCTCCTGGATTCTCATAATAAAAGTATAATATGATGCGAGTGTCAAAAGTAAGTTTTGCCACTCACTGATGTATCAGGATTGCTACATTGCTATGCAATTAACGCAGTCCCTACATCATAAAATGAATGTAAGGGGAAATTTAAAAAGTCGTCTATATCTTCATAATAAGACTTTTGGGCTTGTGACACTTAAATACCAAAATTAATCTAAATGGAGTAATACATTGAATAAGAAAACTTTATCAACTCTCGAATATAATAAAATAATATCAACTCTTGTATCTATGGCATGTTCAGATGGTGCCAAGCAGGTCCTTAAGTCTCTTATGCCTATGAATAATATTGATGATATAAACGCAGCACTTGATGCAACAAACGATGCACTGACAAGAGTTTATCAGAAGGGAAGCGTGGATTTTTCACGCATTAAAGATATCCGCGCAAGCCTTGCAAGACTTAAGGTTGGAAGTTCACTCAATGCGCTTGAGCTTCTAAATATCAGTATGCTTCTTGAATGTGCGGCACATGTTAAGAATTATTATGAATACAGAGCAGATTCTATACAGCCTATGATAGATATCCTTGACCCTGTAACACTTCTTAGCAGTGCTATTAAAAAATGTATCATATCAGAGGATGAAATCAGTGATGATGCAAGCTCTAACCTTCGCGATATAAGACGTAAAAAGAATCAGGCTGCTGACCGTATACACACTGAGCTTAATAAAATATTAAACTCACCATCTACAAGAACATATCTTCAGGATTATGTCATAACAACACGACAGGGAAGATTCTGCCTTCCCGTCAAAGCCGAATATAAGTCTGCTATGCCAGGTATGGTTCACGACCAGTCAGCTACAGGCTCTACACTGTTTATAGAACCTGCTGCTGTTGTTAAACTAAACAACGATATACGCGAACTGGAACTTAAGGAACAGGCAGAGATTGAAGCTATACTAGCCGGCTTAAGTGAGAAAGCTGCCGAACACACGGATACACTTTTATCTGATTACAACGTTCTTACACAGCTTGACTGTATATTTGCCAAGGCTCTTTTATCAAGACATTACAATTGCAGCCGTCCTGTTATGAACACAGAGGGCCGCGTTAATATCAGGAAAGGCAGACATCCTCTTATTGAACCACACACTGTCGTGCCTATAGATATCTATCTGGGAACTGACTTCAACCTCTTAATCATAACCGGACCTAATACTGGTGGTAAAACTGTTTCATTAAAGACTGTAGGACTTCTTACACTTATGGCACAGGCCGGACTTAATATACCAGCTCTTGAGCATTCAGACATTGCTGTTTTTGATGAAATATTTGCTGATATCGGCGATGAACAAAGTATAGAACAAAGTCTTAGTACTTTCAGTTCACATATGACTAATACAGTAGACATTCTTAAAAAAGCTGACAGAAACAGTCTTATATTGTTTGATGAGATTGGTGCCGGCACTGACCCTACAGAAGGTGCCGCACTTGCCATATCAATACTTGATAACCTGCACAGACGCGGAATTACAACTATGGCTACCACACATT
>JBNMGS010000244.1:0-3851 GCA_050872365.1 Lachnospira sp. | reverse complement strand
GTATAATATTTTATATTTATATATACCACCATTCACGTAACATTTGTAATAATATTAGATATAGTATACATCTTTTCATATAAAAATGCCAGTACATATGATATAGTTTTGATAAAATATTCTGCAACTATCACTTTGACTATTAATCAGATAGCTTGCATATACAACATCGTATTAACTAATCAGATATACTGGCTTTTATTATAATTTATAATTGAAATATTCTTCTCACTTATACATATTTCCAACACTGAAACAAACATTACTAATACTACAGAACAGAAAGATAATTATCCATCTCTTCTGCTGTCTGTTCATAGTCTTTTCCCATCGCTTCTGCTATTTCACCATACAATAATTTTCTAGCTGCAGTAAGCATTCTGTTATCTGCTGACTTCATACGTCTTAATTCTTTAGCTCTCTCATTCTTTATATTAAACAAAGCCCTTACAAGATGCATAAGCTGCGTAAGATCCTGTGATTTAACCATCTCATCATATTTCACAGGATGAACTTTCTCATTGAGTTCTTCATCATCCTTACAATGCTTAGCTCTGTCTATAAGCTTCTCACAGCTATTCTTATCAATGATACTTTTAATCATGACTTTATTACTGTCAACTGGTGAATATATAATTCCTTTGCTGTCATATACCGGCTGAAGAAAATAATAATCCTTATCAATACCTTTAATAGGTGGTATTCCGATATCCTCAATCTCACACACTCCTACTACACCATAAACAACTTTATCATTGATTTCAAACATATCATTACACCTCTCATATGCACAACGTAAAAACTTATCAAACTATCTCTTACATCCAGGTGCAATTATACAACAATTCGACATTTTTTTCAAAATAATTTTGTAAAAAAAACAAGGAAAATACAATCTGAACTGTACCTTTTCAGCACCATCAAACCATATACTCACAAGCCACATGAACTACTAAAATCATAAAAAAGAATAAACAAAAAGCAGATTATTGCACAGGTAAACCTACCAGTACAAATAATCTGCTTTATAATTAATATTTTACTTTTACTTATGTATTAATTCAACAATATTATCAATATAACAATGTAAGTGAAAATTGCACAGCAATATAGCATAGCAATCCAAACACATCTTGATTTTAATAAAGATCTACTTTTCCTGCAACGTTACCATTAACTACATAATAGCATGCATTATCTTCAGGCTTAAGATACATCTTAAGGTCTTTTATCTCAACATTCTGACTTTTAGCATCTTCTGTTATTCTTGCAACAAGTGTATCCTCATCTACCTGCTTACCCTCAAACTGGAAAAATAACTCTTTATTAAATGCTTTTTTAGCA
This sequence comes from Lachnospira sp., assembly GCA_050872365.1. Lineage (GTDB taxonomy): Bacteria > Bacillota > Clostridia > Lachnospirales > Lachnospiraceae > Lachnospira. The sequence continues at coordinate 2,507 of JBNMGS010000244.1, read as the reverse complement.
GATATTTTTCTTACAGCTTTTGCTGTTGTTTTCTCTGCTGCTTTCTTACTTTCTGTATCTTTCTTAACTGTTGACGACTTCTTAGCTGCTGTTGTTTTTGTAGCTGCCGGCTTTCTGCCACGCTTCTTTGGTGTTTCTTCTCTAACTGCTGCCTTTGCTTCCTCTACAACTGACTTTAATTCTTCTTTCTTTTCTTCCAATTCTGATTTAACTTCGTTTACCTTAGCTGTAACCTCTTCCTGCTTCTTTGCCGCAGTTTCTTTAACTGGTTTTTTTGATGTTGCCTTAGTCGATGTTGCCTTTCTAGTTGTCTTCTTAGCCTCTTTAACCTCTGTGTTAGCAGCTGTATCATTATTCACTGCTGATGTACTGCCAAATATGTCCTTTGCTTCCACCTTAGTTCTCATGATTCAATCCTCCCTAATCATTCACTACATGTTAAAAAGTTTCTAATAGCATCTGTAGCTTCATTCTCATCGCTACCAGCAGCAATTACCTTAACCTCGATGCCTTCCTTTAAACCAAATGCCATAATCCCCATGAGACTCTTAGCATTGATGTTTTTTCCTTCGCCCTCAATCTCAATATGACTATCAAACTTACAAGCTATCTGAACAAGTTCAGCTATTGGATTCTTATGTGTCTTATCAATGTCTGCAACCTTAACCAATTCTGTCATCGTTAACATCCACCTATCTTTCATTAATTAATTACATTTGTAAAATATAACGCATACACAGTAATAAGTCAATACCCAGCTTAAGTTACACAATACATTATATAATCAGACTTTATGTCTTTTAACATAACATACGCAGTATATATAACAATATTTTTCTATATTATAACTTATGTGTTAAAAAAATCTTTTCACTCATTGATGTATTGAAATTGCTGTATTACTACGTAATTACTGCAATTCAATACATCATAATATATAACTGCTTTACTTAACAGTTTTATCAGCATATCCCATATGATATAATTCATTCATCTGTTCGTCAAACTTAGAAGTAACTTCATAATCACCAAGTATTTTGATAAGCTGTTTTATTTTGGAGTTATCTGTCTTTACTTTATCAGCATTTGCCATAACTTCCTTGTAAATACTTTCCAGATCTGTTATTTCTGCCTGCTCATCAAGTCCTTCTATATAACTTAAAAGACCTAATGAGTAAGCACATTCGTAATTTCCAGTCATACCGGCATTGTCATACTGGCATTTTGTAGCTATGGCAGTCTTAACAAGTTCTTTTACCATAACTATGCATTCATCTCCTTCTTGAATGTCTGTATATAATCTTTAACCACCTCTGTATCATAATTATGTTCCTTTATAAGTTTTATAAAATGTGAACCAACTATAGCACCATCAATAATATCACACAAAGGTTCTACATCTTTAGCTGTCCTTATTCCGAATCCCATCATAACCGGAACCGGACTGTTCTTTTTAACATCTGAAAGATATTCCCTTATCTTTGCATGGAAGTTTGAACCCTTTCCTGTAACACCCATCTGTGAAACACAGTATACAAAGCCCTTTGCATCCTTGGTAATCATAGGTATACGATCTTTTGATACAGGTGATACTAACTGGATTAATATAGGAGCCCCTTCCACCTTTTTAAGTGATGCCTTTAACTCTCCCTGCTCTTCATATGGAAGGTCAGGTATAATAAGTCCGTCAACGCCACATTCAGCACACATATCTGCAAATGCATCAAGACCATAATGATATACAGTATTGTAATACATCATAAATACAACGGGTGTAGTAAGCCCTTCTGTTCTTACTTTTTTCATAAGTTCAAATATCTTTGCAAGCGTTGCACCACGCTGTATAGCCTCATATGAAGCATCCTGTATAACAGGACCGTCTGCCACAGGGTCAGAAAACGGAACTCCAAGCTCCATAATATCTATTCCTGCCTCCTGCTGTGCATGCATAATCTTTGCTGTTGTTTCCATATCCGGAAGTCCGGCTGTTGTATATGTTATAAATGCTTTCTTACCTTCTGCCTTAAGCGCAGACATCTTTTCTTCTATTCTATTCATTACTTGTTTGTCTCCTCTCCCTTAAGATATTTCTGTACTGTATGAACATCCTTATCACCACGTCCTGAAAGGCACATAACTATAGTCTTGCCCTTATACTCACCCTGTGCCATTTTTAACACATGTGCAAGTGCGTGCGCACTCTCAATCGCTGGTATTATGCCCTCTTCCTTGCATAACTCCATAAATGCATCCATACACTCAGAGTCTGTTATAGATACATACTTTGCTCTTCCGGAGTCTCTTAAGTATGCGTGTTCAGGACCTACACCCGGATAATCAAGTCCTGCCGATATAGAATGTGCAAGCTTTATATTACCAGCCTCATCCTGTAACAGATAAGACTTCATTCCATGAAGCACACCCGGTTCACCAAGTGCCATGGCAGATGCATGCTTTCCTGTTTCTATGCCAAGTCCGCCAGCCTCAACACCTATAAGGTCTACAGC
>JBNMGS010000243.1:0-3864 GCA_050872365.1 Lachnospira sp. | reverse complement strand
GTACTATTCCTTATGAGCTTACATGTGCTGTAAGTAAGAGAGTGCCTAGAAAATATATAAAGAATGGCGAAGTGGTTGAGCAGGAGCTTTTGTTACGTGGATAGTGGAAAAAAACCATAAATCAAAGTTTTTTTCCACAGAAAAAAACCATAAACTAAAGTTTTTTTCCACGTAAAAAAGCCATAAATCAAAGCTTTTTTCCACAGAAAAAAGTCATAAATCAAAATTTTTATGCAAGTGTATATGCGCATATAATGTTGTGTATGTAGCAGTTGATTATAGTTAAGAATAAAGACAGGAGAGTTACTTATGAAACGGACAGCGGCTTTAATGCTTGCTCTCATTATGCTTGTCATGACTGGGTGCACTGGTAAGGGTAAGAATATAAGATTTGGTGCGGCTGATATAGGTGGAGTGTACTATTCATATGCCAGTACATTTTCGCAGCTTGCACATGAAGATATGAGTGATTATACATTTGAAACTAAGGCTACAGCAGGTTCAGTGGCGAATCTAAGACTCATATCCGGTGGCTATATAGACCTTGGAATAGTACAGGCTGATATGTTAAGCGATGCATATAACAGCAAAGGTGCGTTTGAGGATGGAGATTATCAGAAGGGCTATAAAGCTGTGGCAGCTTTGTATACAGAAGCCTGTCAGATAATAGTAAGAAAAGATTCAGGAATTATAACGGTTGACGACCTTGTTGGAAAAACAGTGAGTATAGGTGCAACAGAATCCGGAACGGAGAAGAATGCAGAAGAGATACTCAAAGTAAGCGGTATTACAGAAGAACTTGTAAAAACAGTTAACATGGACTATTCAGAGGCCGCAGACAAGCTTGTTTCTGGCGATATAGATGCAATGTTTTGTACATCTGGAATAAGAACAGGTATCATAGAGCAGCTTTCTAAGAAATGTTCTATAGATGTTATAAGTCTTGATGACAAATGTATAGAAAAAATGTTAACCGCATATCCTTTGTATGAAAGATATACAATACCGGCTGATACATATACAGGACAAAGCGAGCCGGTTAATACAATTGGTGTGAGAGCGGTGCTTATTGCATCTACAAATTTGTCAGAGGGAGTGACAGAACAGATTACAGGTATTATATTCGCGCATAGTGCAGATTTTAAGAATGCTACATCTCTTGATTCTGTACATGATGTGAAATCAGCAACAAATGGTATAGATATTCCTTTTCATGCCGGGGCGGCGGCGTATTATGCAAAACAGGGTGTTAACGTCAGAACAGAATGAGGATGATCTAGATAATCTCCTGTGATTATATAAAATAACAGGTGTTTTTGAATGTTGATAGTAATTACTAATTGATTTAGATTAACAGCAGAAATAATGAATCTGTGATAATTGCTGATAAGTAAGCAGTCAGCAATGAATCTGCGGTAATTGCTTATATGTAAGCCTCATTCAGCAGATATTGTTAATACGTTAAATGAAATGGAGAAATATATGAAAATTCAGTTAGATATGTACCAGACTATGGCAGTTGCTGTCGTTGTACTGATGCTTGGAAGTTATTTACGAAAGAAGATAGATATACTTGAGAGGTTTTGTATTCCAGCTCCTGTAGTTGGTGGATTTCTGTTTGCTATATTTACATGTATATGTTATGCAACTGGAATTCTTGAATTCGAGTTTGATGATATATTAAAAGAAGTATGTATGGTATTCTTCTTTACATCTGTAGGATTCCAGGCAAATCTTAAGGTACTTAAGAAGGGTGGAAAGTCCATGGTAGTGTTTCTTGGACTTATAGTCGTACTCATATTTACACAGAATTTAGTGGCAGTTGGACTTTCAAAGCTGCTGGGGCTCAATTCACTTATAGGCATGTGTACAGGTTCAATTCCTATGGTAGGTGGACATGGTACAGCAGGTGCATTTGGTCCGGTGCTTGAAGACTTTAATGTGCAGGGCGCAACAACTATATGTACAGCGGCAGCTACATTTGGGCTTATATTCGGAAGTATTATAGGAGGACCTTTAGGTAAGAGGCTTATAGAAAAGAAAGATCTTTTAAAGACTGCTATACCAGAAGATGATAGTCTGTTAGTGGAGGATGAGAAGAAACATGAACGTCATACACAGATGTATGCGGCGGCTGTGTTCCAGCTTATTATAGCAATAGGAATTGGAACAATATTTTCATGGGCACTTACAAAGACGGGAATGACATTTCCAATATATATCGGAGCTATGATAGCAGCAGCACTTATGAGAAATATTGCAGAATATGCAGGAAAAGATAAGTTTGTTATACATATGGGTGAAATTAATGACCTTGGTGGTATTGCACTTTCGCTTTTTCTTGGTATGGCTATGATAACACTTAAGCTGTGGCAGCTTGCTTCACTTGCACTTCCACTTGTCATACTTCTTTTTGCACAGGCAGTAGTGATAATGCTGTATACATATTTTGTAGTGTTTAATGTTATGGGAAGAGATTATGATGCTGCAGTACTTGTTGCCGGCACATGTGGTTTTGGTATGGGTGCAACACCTAATGCAATGGCTAATATGCAGGCTTTATGTGATAAATATGTTCCATCGGTTAAGGCATATCTTATTATTCCGTTGATAGGAAGTCTTTTTGCAGATTTCCTTAACAGTCTGGTTATTACGTTATTTATTAATTTGCTGTAAATATAAAAGTGAAGAGGTACATAAACTGCTGTATATGAAATAAGTCAGTGATTAATGTCATATGGAATTAATGTCATATAGAATTAATGTCATATGGATTCTGTTGATTATGTATGGCAGTATATATGCTTTCAAAACAGGGGGAATGCTATGTTTAGTTTTATTAAAAAAATCAGGAATAAAGATAACACTCCTAAAAAAGGTTATAACCTTTCATACGATAATCTGGCAATTCCTGAGATACATATAAAGGGAACAGATGATGAAAGCTCTGATGTGACAGATATGGATGACAATCATAAGAATCACAGTCAGAATGCTGATGGAGTGGATAATGTAGAAAAGCCGGGACATGAGGTACAGGATAAAAGTGGCACTGATACACATACAGTCCATAGAAATGAACACAAGAAAACACATGTAACATACGATGGTGTGGCCGTACCAGAGATACATTTTAAGGATAAAGAGTAACAATAAGGAATAACAACAAGGAGTATAATCTTATATCAGAATTATATAACGAATTCGATAGTGCAGACAAAGAGTAATATTCTGTAATAAGTTACATAATCCATTAATTAACATATATGATTTTGAAAAAATGTGTTGTTAATTAAATAATCACGTGGTACAATAACAACCAGCAAAAGCAAATAAATAAAAGCTATGACGGAAAAAGTAGTGTATGTGTGTCATACAGAGAGAGCTGCGTATGGTGGAAGCAGTTTATGGGACTATTACATGAAGACCATTCCTGAGCTGTGCGTAGAAGAAATATATTTTCATTATGTTTTAGGACATTATTTATTTCGAAGCGTTACCGTATGGTGTACGTTACAGACCATAAAAGTGAAATAATAAGGTGGAACCGTGTGAAAGCACCCTTAGGCAGGCGAAAGTGTACCTACCTATGGGTGCTTTCGTTGCAGTATTGACCAGATAAAGTGATAGATATGAGTAAGAAATAAGAGGGTTGATGTTGGATTTGACATTTTGCCTGGTATCATTATATGCTCGTGTGTCACAGAAATGTTCTGGTATAATAAAGAAAAGTCATATTATTAAAGGAGAAAGAAAATGGTTAATTTTAAAGAAGATGAACAGTTAAAGACATTAAATCATTCATGTGCACATCTTATGGCACAGGCTATAAAGCACCTTTATCCACAGGCTAAGTTCAGTTGC
>JBNMGS010000242.1:0-3864 GCA_050872365.1 Lachnospira sp. | reverse complement strand
GTTCCTCTACGTATGCCTTAGGTGTTCCATAATAATTATCAACATACTTAGCATACTCTATAAGCTCAGATGCTTCTATCATCTTTTCAAACTCTTCTTTTGTCTTAAAGAAATATTCTCTTCCGTTCTGTTCACCTTCTCTTGGTGACCTAGTTGTTGCTGAAATAGATAGTGCATAGTCGCTATGCTGTTCCAAAAGTCTCTTAACAACCGTTCCTTTACCAGCACCCGAGAATCCTGATATTACCAACAGCAATCCTTTATCTTTCATCTCTAATCTCCTATCTTCGACTCACATTATAAGCCACTGTTTATATTATTTCACCAAAAATGCATCTGAAACAAATATAAACGCATACACCTACGCAAAAGTGTACAAGTTATTATACAGAAATCTTTCATTTCATGCAAGTCTTTTAAAATATTTTATTCTATATTTTATCATAAATATTCCCCAATATTTAAACTGTAAATATTCAAATAAACTTTAATAGTAAGTTTTGACATGCATAAAACAGCTACTCAATATTTTGTATCTGTTCCCTGACTTTTTCAATCTCTGTCTTAAGATCTATGGCAGCATTGGATATCTCAATATCATTTGCTTTAGAAAGTGTTGTATTGGCTTCCCTGTTCATCTCCTGTGCTATAAAGTCAAGCTTTCTTCCTATGCCGCCGTCTTCAGACAGGCATTGCCTTGCATGTGCTATATGACTTCTTAATCTAACTGTTTCTTCATCGACACATATCTTATCTGCATACAATATAACTTCCGCAGCAATCCTGTTCTCATCTATATTAGTATCAGCAAGTACCTCTGCCATCTTAGCCTCAAGCTTCTTTTTGTACTCACTAACTATCTGTGGACTTCTTTCTTCTATAAAATCCACAAGTTCTTCCATGTGATCCAACTTATGTAATAGATCCTTTTTAAGATTCTCACCTTCTGTTATTCTTGTTTTAACGAATCCCTCACAAGCTTCTTTAACAGCCTCCTGTATGAAATTCCACAGTTCTTCTTCATCTTCCCCAGCTTCTTCCATGGTTATAACTTCAGGATATCTTGAAAGTGCTCCTACTGTAATATCATTTCTAATTGCAAACTCTTCTTCCATCTGCCTGAATATATCCATATATTCCTTAGCAACAGCTGCATTATATCTTATATTGACATTATTGTCCGAACTGTCCTCATATGTTATAAATATGTCTATCTTACCTCTTGATGCATATTTCTTTATAACATCCCTTATTCTTGCTTCAAACACATTCAACTTCTTAGGCATCTTAATACTTGCTTCTAAGAATCTGTGATTAACTGACTTCATCTCAACCATTATCTTACGGTTTCCACTGGCAATCTCACTTCTGCCAAAACCTGTCATGCTCTTTATCATTATTAGTCCCTCATTTACTTTACTTTTATGTGTATTTTATTATACCAATTTTACATTTTGCAAACAAGTAAATTGCCTTAGTATTTTGTACTATTTAATGTTTTATTATCTCTTTATTTACAAACAACATTAAAATGCTTTGATAAACAATACTACTTTTAACCATAGACATAACTATAGACAACTCGACAGTTTTATCCAAACGTGATATTATCATAATAAAAATCTAAAAGCACTAACATAAACACATAGAATGGAGTAATTATGGCATTTGATGGAATAACAATATCGAATATAGTACATGACCTTAATAATACAATACTAGGTGGAAGGCTTTACAAAATAGCCCAGCCGGAAAGTGATGAACTGCTTCTTACTGTAAAAAACAATTCAGGACAGTACCGTGTCGTACTTTCTGCCAACGCATCTTTACCACTTGCTTATATAACAGAAGATAATAAACCAAGTCCGGCAACAGCACCTAACTTCGTGATGCTCTTAAGAAAACATATAAACAACGGACGTATTATCTCTGTAACACAGCCTTCACTTGAACGAATCATTGATATTGAGATTGAACATCTTGACGAATTAGGTGATTTATGCAAAAGACATTTAATCACTGAATTTATGGGAAAACATAGTAATATAATATTATGTGATGATGATAATAATATATTAGACAGCATAAAACATGTATCAGCTCAGATAAGTTCTGTACGCGAAGTACTTCCTGGCAGAAAATATTTTATACCAAACACAACAAACAAACACAACCCACTTGATACAGATTATGAACGTTTCAGCTCATCTGTTCTTGTATGCCCTAAGCCACTCTCAAAAGCTCTGTGCCAGACTTATACCGGCATAAGCACATGTATATCAGAGGAAGCTTGTTTTCGTGCTGCTATAGACAGTAACAAGCCGGCAAACTGCCTTTCTGATGCAGAAAAACAACATATTTATAACGCATTTGAGGGCATTATAAAAAATGTTAAGGATAAAACTTATTCTCCAAATATAGTTTACGACAATGGCAATCCAGCAGACTTCGCAGCTATACAGCTTACCATGTACGACAACAGTACTCCTTATGACTCTATAAGCAAATGTCTTATAGCTTACTATCATGAAAAAGAAGTACGGACGCGTATTCATCAGAAGTCAACTGACATAAGACGTATTGTTACAACTCATCTTGAACGTTCTTATAAAAAGCTTGATATTCAGGAAAAGCAGCTCAAAGATACTGAAAGACGTGATAAATACCGTGTATACGGTGAACTCATAAACACATATGGCTATGGAATTGAAGCTGGTGCAAAACAGTTTAACGCACTTAATTACTATACTAATGAAGAGATAACCATTCCTCTTGATGATACTCTTACGCCTATAGAAAATGCCAATAAGTACTTTGCAAGGTATAATAAACTTAAAAGAACTTATGAAGCCGGAACAAGACTTATTACAGAAATCAAAGATGAGATTATGTACCTTGAATCTATTATAAATGCTCTTGATATTGCAACAACAGAAAATGACCTTAACAATATCAAAGAAGAACTTTCTGTGACCGGTTATATTAAAAAGAGTGGAAAATCCAAAAACAAAGGGAATTCACACAACAAACCTATGCACTACATCTCTTCTGACGGTTTTGATATGTATGTTGGAAAGAATAATATACAAAACGATGAACTTACATTTAAATTTGCAACAGGTGGTGATTGGTGGTTTCATGCAAAACAGATGCCGGGTTCACACGTTATTGTAAAATCCGATGGAAAGGAACTTCCAGACAAAACATTTGAGGAAGCAGCTGCACTTGCTGCATACTACTCCAAAGGCCGTGACCTTGAGAAAGTTGAAGTTGACTATGTGTTAAAAAAGGAAGTAAAGAAACCTGCCGGTGTCAAACCAGGATTCGTTGTTTATTACACTAACTACTCGCTTATAGCTATAGCTGATATATCTGGTATTAAACTTGTTTCTGAATAATAAAATGCATTTGCTTTAATTATTATAGCTAAAAAATCAACAAATTGCGTACCTACAGTAACGTAAATAAAAAAAGGAAAATAGCATTAATTATAAAATGCTATTTTCCTTTTTTATTTTCTGTTGTATCAGGAATTTAATACAATATTTTTATTTAATAGACAACCTGTCCATTTACGAACTGCCACTCGCCATACTCATTATTTGCTATTCCAGTATAGTTCCAGTCTAACTGACCATTTCTAATATACCACCAGCCGTACTCGTTACTTGCCATTCCAGTATAGCTCCAGTCTACAGCTCCATTTCTGATATACCACCAGCCGTACTCATTACTTGCCATTCCAGTATAGCTCCAGTCTACAGCTCCATTTCTGATATACCACCAGCCATACTCATTACTTGCCATTCCAGTATAGCTCCAGTCTACAGCTCCATTTCTGATATACCACCAGCCATACTCATT
>JBNMGS010000241.1:0-3866 GCA_050872365.1 Lachnospira sp. | reverse complement strand
GAAAGAATCGGCGATCATGCAACTAATATATCAGAATGGGTTATATTCTCTATAACAGGAGAACATCCGGATGATAAATAATTTACATAAAATTTACATAAGCTTTATATAGCATTCAGATACGTGAATTACACTCCAAAATGTAAAAAAGAAAAGTAAAATCTGTGTGAGCATTTGGAGGAAATATGGACATATTTGGTGTATTATCATTAATAGGCTGCTTAGCAATATTTCTTTATGGAATGGATCTGCTTGGCGAAGGACTTACAGGAGCTTCAGGTGGAAAGCTGGAAAAAATCTTAGAAAAGCTTACTTCTAATCCTGTTAAGGCAGTGTTACTGGGAGCTGGTGTTACGGCAGTTATACAATCATCATCAGCTACTACAGTTATGGTTGTGGGATTCGTTAATTCAGGTATAATGAAACTCAGCCAGGCGGTTGGTGTAATCATGGGTGCCAATATAGGTATGACTATTACATCATGGATATTAAGTCTTACAGGTATTGAAAGTAGTAATATATTCATACGTTTATTAAAACCAACATCATTTTCACCAATACTTGCAGTAATTGGTATTATTTTTCTGATGTTTTTAAAGAAGGATAAGTTTAAGAATCCTGGAAAGATAATGATAGGATTTGCCCTTCTTATGTATGGTATGGATGCCATGAGTTCATCAGTGGCACCACTTGCAGAGGTGCCACAGTTTGCATCAATACTTACAGCTTTTTCTAACCCTGTGCTTGGAATGATTGCAGGTATGATATTTACAGCTGTTATCCAGAGTTCATCAGCTTCTGTTGGAATACTTCAGGCACTGTGTTCGACAGGTATATTAAGCTATGCAACAGCACTTCCTATAATTATGGGACAGAATATAGGTACATGTGTCACAGCAATGCTTTCAAGTATAGGTGCAACAAAGAATGGTAAGAGAGCAGCTATTATTCATCTGTATTTTAATGTGATAGGTACAGTTACTTTTATGATAGTATTTTACTCATTAAATGCATTTATACATTTTTCATTTTTAAGTATGACAGCACAGGAGTTCGGAATAGCTATTATACATACAACATTTAATATTATTACAACAGCATATCTTCTTCCTTTAAGAAAGGTGCTTGAAAAACTTGCATATGCTACAATCAAGATGGATGATGAAGAAAAGAAGCTTATGAATAGAAGAAACGATAATGAATTCGCACTTCTTGATGACAGATTCTTAGAAGAGCCCAGTCTGGCAGTAGAACATTGTAAGCAGGTTATAAACAAGATGGCAGATATATCAAGGGAAGCGTTATTTACTTCGATGTCACTTATAGGTAACTACAATGAAGATATAGCATTCCGTGTAGATGAGCTTGAAACAAGAGCTGATAAGTATGAAGATGCACTTGGAACTTATATTATGAAGATAAGCACTAAAAATCTAAAAAAAGAAGATTCTGAAATGCTTAATGTCATGTTACACTGTATAGGAGATTTTGAAAGAATATCAGACCATGCATGTAATCTAAGTGCATCAGCCAGAGAACTTTATGAAAAAAATATGCAGTTTTCACCTAAAGCAAAGACAGAGCTTGATATACTCAGTTCAGCAGTAAGAGAGGCAGTTGATATATCTTTTGATGCATTTAAGGATAATAACAAAAATGAGGCTGATAAAGTCGAACCACTTGAAGAGCTTATAGATACGCTTGCAGTTGAACTTAAAGCCAGACATATAAGAAGACTACGGGAGGGTAAGTGTACTATAGAGCTTGGTTTTGCACATTCAGATATTCTTAATAATCTTGAAAGGGTTGCAGACCATTGTTCTAATATAGCTGTAGATGTTATTCAGAGTGACCAGGTAGAATTCGATGCACATGAATATCTTGACAGGATAAAGAATAAAGATAATCAGCAGTTTGCTAAGGATTACAAGGCATACAAAGAAAAATACAGACTTCCTAAGACACGTGCATTCCAGGAAAGCGACAGTATTTCATGATGTAAAAATATTTATGTCCGATTTATTCAACAATATAATGATATAGAAGTTTTAAGATATATCAGTGGGTGGCAAAACTTACTTTTGACACTTACATCATAATGTTATATTAAATGATAAGACAGAGATAATAATATATTAAATATGTAAAGGCAGATATTTATTATGTTCAGAACAGTATATGCTGATATTGTATATGAACAGAAAAGGAGACGAATATGGCATACATATATGTAGTTGAAGATGATAATAATATAAGTGAGATAGAAAGCTTTGCACTAAAGAATGCAGGACATACTGTTGTAGAGTGTGCCAGCGGTAAGGATTTTCATAAGCTTATGAGGGAAAGAATTCCTGATTTGGTTCTTCTTGATATTATGCTTCCAGATGAAGACGGACTTGAGATATTAAGAAAGTTAAGACAGGTTCCAGAAACAAGAAGGGTGCCGGTTATTATGGTCACAGCAAAGACTACAGAGATAGACAAGGTTAAAGGTCTTGATATGGGAGCTGATGATTATATAACAAAGCCATTTGGTATAATGGAGCTTATATCGAGGGTGAAGGCAGTGCTTAGAAGAGCTGGTGGAACTGATGAAGAGAAACTTATAGGAATAGGACAGCTGTTCATAGATGATGAAAAAAGAGTTGCATATGTTGAAGATAAGCCAATAGAACTTACATATAAGGAATATGAACTGCTTAAGTATCTGGCACTAAACAGGGGAATAGTCCTCACAAGAGATAATATTATGGACAGAATATGGAGTACAGATTATGAAGGAGAGTCAAGAACACTGGATGTTCATATAAAGACATTAAGACATAAGCTTGGAATTGCAGGGAATTATATAAAGACAGTAAGAAATGTGGGATATTTCATGGATGATGAGGCTCATTAAGTATATTACTTTTACAATTATGTGAATTGCAAAGCAATGGAGTAATCCGTATACATCAGTAGGGGCAAAATACCTTTTGTCCCAACATCTATGACATAATAAAAGTCAGGTGGAAAATAAGAACTACCTGGATTTTGACCTTTTTAAGGATTGCATGAAATGTAAAACGATGAAGCATAATGTATAAATATATAAAGGATGGATTCATATGAAAAAAAGAATTAACATACAATATATGATACTGGCATTTGTCACGATAGTAGCTGCGATAGCAATATCTGTGCTTGTGTTTTATAACATATTAAAGCGGGAAGTCCTTGGTGATATGCGAAACTATGTAGATATATTTGTAGGTGCTGATGCGTGGGGAATGGTAAGTGACCCGGATGATATTAATGAACAGAAGGTAATAGAAAGCTATGATGGTAATCTCCGAGTTACATTTATAAACAGTGAGGGTTACGCAGTTGTAGATAATCTGGTTGAAATATCAGATATGGAGAACCACGACGAGAGACCAGAGGTTGTGGAAGCCAGAAAAAATGGGCATGGAAGTGATATAAGAAAGTCAGAAACTTTGCAGAAAAACTCATTTTATTATGCAGTCGCCCTTGATAACGGATATGTTTTGAGAGTGTCGAGGGAAGTGAGCAGTATGACAAGTATTATGTTAAGTGCCATTCCGGTAGTTGTTCTTTTGTGTATTGTTCTTTTTATCATAAGTCTTGTAAGTTCGCATTTTCTTACAAAGAGTATCGTAGAGCCGATAGAGTTCCTTGCAGACAATATGGATGCATCAGACTCAATTAAGGTGTATAAAGAGCTTGTACCTTTTGTTAATACGATAAAAAGGCAGCATGAGGATATTATGAGAAATGCTAATATGAGGCAGGAGTTTACTGCAAATGTTTCTCATGAGTTAAAGACACCGCTGACTTCGATATCAGGTTATTCTGAGCTTATAGAG
>JBNMGS010000240.1:0-3869 GCA_050872365.1 Lachnospira sp. | reverse complement strand
TTGACATAACTCCAAGTCCCTTTATATGGTCTATATGTTCATGTGTAACAAACACTGCATCTATATCCTTAATTGACAAATCTATACTGTTAAGACCTTCTTCTATCTTTTTTCTGCTTACTCCGGCATCTATAAGTATATGTGTATCATCAGAACCCACATATATACAGTTGCCACTACTACCGCTTGCAATCGGCATCATTCTCATATTGTTTCCACCATTCTTATATTACTTTTATCTAATAATCTGCATTATTCCCAATATATTTTAACTACATCTCCATCGTTAATAGAAGCTGTATATTCACATTTCTCACCATTAAGAAGAATAACTATATTACCCTTAGGACTTGACAAGTCAAAATCATAAAACTGGAACAAATCAACAAGTATATAATTGCTCTTTCCAGAAAGTACTACTGGAGTATTATTAACTATAATAGCAATATCTTTTATAACATTGCTCTGGCTTGCAGCATTTTCATCATTAATATTTTCGTCGTTACCATTCTCATTAATGTTATCAGTATTACTATTATTAATATTGCTTTCATCCTGACTGACTTGTTTTTTACTATCAATATTTTCAGTATTTACATTAACAGGATTATCGTTACCTGTAACGTTATGTGCTATTTTCGTATTCTCATTATAGTTTTTTATTTCATCAGCAGACTCATTATATGATGAATCTCCTGTATTTGTATTAGCATCTTCTTCATACAAGTTATATGTATATTCCTCTGATTCACTCTTTTCTGTAAAATTAACAGTGAAGTTTTCATACACTTTAGTCATCTTATCCGCAGGCATATTGTTGACCATAATATTATATTTTGTATGATCAAGATCAAGAAATGTAAAAAGCTGTTCAACTGTATAAAAATTCTCTATGCGTACAGCATCCCCATTTCTTATGTCATAGAATTCTGATTTAAGTTCTCCATTAACGTATGCAAATCTAGGACACACTATATTTTTCCCGTTCACTTCAAATGTTATATCTGAACCAAATTCATCAATCTGTCCAAGTGTTATAGATGCTGCTTCACCTATCGTAGATTCTTCAACATATATAATATCATTCTGTTCTATAGGTGTGTTAAGACTTGCCGGTTCCCTGTTAAGTGTTATGACAGCACCTTCACCAGGAAGCCCTCTTACAAGCCTTGTCTTGCCATTAAGCATATACTCTATCTCTTTGCCGCGTCTTGGAAACAGCTTTTCATTAGGATAACCAATCTGCATTATTGCATCAAATACGGTAAGCTTATTGTTATCATAAAGCTTTATTCTTTCGTTATTAACATTGACAAATATAAACTTGTTCTTCTGTGTATAATAATTAGTACATATACCAACTGGTGTTACATATAATGAATCTTTTTCAAAGCCTTCAACATTAAAATCAACAGTAGTAAGAACCTCTTTACCTCGTATAGCAACTCTTTCAGGTGCTATTGAAAGATCTGCAGCAAGATGTTTTACATAACTTGGCATCTTTCCACCACCGCCTACAACAAATACAGCATTTACAGACTTGCCACCATTAAGTTCTATAATTCTGTCTGCAGTAGCTTTAGCCATGTTAGCTATTGAATCATCTGCAATAGCCTGAATTTCACTTGCAGCAACCTTCTGTTCAAGTCCCATAATATCATTAAATGTAACTATATCATTATCCGGATTACTTGCAGCTATTTTAATAGTTTCAGCTGTATTAAAGTCAACAAGATAATTCTTGGCGATTCTTTCTGTTATCTCATCTCCGGCCAGAGGTATCATACCATACGCAACTATACTTCCATCCTTAGTTATACATATATCTGATGTTCCTGCACCTACATCGACAAGACAGATGTTAAGAAGTCTGTACTGTTCAGGTATCGCAATATTCATAGATGCGATTGGCTCCAATGTAAGCGAGGCTACATTCAGTCCGGCATATTCGACAGCTTCATATAAGCCATCCACAACTTCCTCCGGAAGAAAAGTAGCTATAAGCTCAACATATATTTTCCTGGCTTTATGTCCCTCAAGATTACCTATATCATAATCATTAAGCTGATACCTGATTGGAGTATTACCAACGCAGTAAAACTTTTCTTTGCTTGAGCCGTCATTTATCTTATTATGTGCATGCTCTACGGCAAGAAGATTAAGAGAATATATATCCTCCTGTGTCACTCTTGTTTCTTCCTCGAATTCATATTCTGCCGTTGAATTCACAGTTCTTAACACTCGTCCGGCTGCTGCTATACACACATCTTTAAGTTCTATATCAAGCTGGCTTTCTAGTGAAAGCTTAACCTGCCTTATTGTATCACCAACCTTATAGATATCATGAATCTGTCCATCTAACATTGAACGCGTTGTATGAAGTTTTTCCGCCATAGCAACAATCTTGAATCTTCCATACTCAAGATAACCAACAACACCAACTATGCTTCGCGTACCTATATCAAGCCCAAATACATAATTATTAGTATTTTTATCCTTATCCATACCTGTCCCTCTTATTTATAGTCTCTACCATCATATGAAATGAGGGTCAAAAGATATTTTGTCCCTCATTTATGATTATCACCTCGAAATCAGCTAATTTACTGGCTTTGCATAGTAAATTGCTATTTTCTCGGTGTAATACGTGTCACTAGTTGCATGCAAGCATGCATCGATGATACCTTTTGACCCTTTAATCATCATATTAATATATCACATTAATGATATTATAACAATACAACAGCCGGCCGAAACGGTTATAATTTATTTATTATATATTTATAACATATATCTATAATATTTATCCGAGTATTTCTTTTATCCTGTTAAATGTCATATTAATATTGCCACTGTTGTCTATACAATAATCACATTTATCAATGATATCTTCTTTCTTTTTCTGGCTTGCAAATATATTGTCTATCTTTTCATCAGAATAACCTCTGTTATCTTTAAGCCGTTTTCTTCTTATATCTTCATCTGCATCGATATACCATACCTCATCACAGAACATATCATAATGGTCATCAAGCAGTAATGCTGCTTCTACAAACGTATAATCAAGTGTATCTGCTATGCGGTTATTTGTGACTCTGGTAATTATTTCCTGTTTGACAAGCGGATGGACTATACTGTCAAGTGCAGCCCGCTTATTAGGATTACCAAATATAACATCTGCAAGTTTTTTCTTATCAATCTCTTTATTGTCATCAAGTATATCATCTCCAAACAGCATCGTTATCATCTGATAAGCCTTACTGCCTTTATAATACAGATTCTTGGCAACATCGTCTGCCATTATAATCTCACATTTGTAATTATCTGACAGATATTTAAGTATAGCCGATTTTCCAGCACCTATTCCACCAGTTATTCCTATTACTTTCATTATTTATCTTCTTTCTTATTAAGTTTCTACTTAATTCCAATTATAAAAACAAGTTCCGTTACTTGTATCATGTTAAATACATCTGATATTTTTTATTTTTGTATTTTATAATTTTATTTACCATTAAGAATCATATAAAAAAATTATGTCATTTTATGTTACATTTTAATTTTTTATAAATTTTCTTATTTCTTTATCATAAATTAGATACTAATGTGCTTCAAGCCAGTTATTGCCCTGTTTTATATCTATCTCAAGCGGAACTTTAAGGCTCACAGCTTCTTTCATACCTTTTGTAAGAATCTCCTTAACTGTATCTATTTCATCAACTGCTGTTTCAACAAGAAGTCCATCATGAATCTGAAGTATAAGTCTTGACTTAAGCCCCTGTTCTTTAAGTGCCCTGCTTACTCTTATCATTGCCAGCTTTATAATATCCGCTGCTGTACCCTGTATAGGTGCATTCATAGCCACTCTC
>JBNMGS010000239.1:0-3880 GCA_050872365.1 Lachnospira sp. | reverse complement strand
GATGTCTGTGGAAGTGAGATATGGGACACGGATGTCCCGTATCGAACGGTAGCGGCAATGGCCACTACCTATACGAAAAGTCTTAGAAATATCCAAGTGAAGCTTCTGGCATCGCCTATGTATGCACACTTGCTTTTCTCATATATGATGTCGTCCGTTCGTTAAGAATGTGTGCTAAACAACAATATTTCTACAACTCTGAAACCAGCTCCTTTATAAGCTTAACCGAATTGGCTATTGCCTGCTTCTCAAACGTTGGATAATCCATAGTTGCACTGTCATCTGCTTTATCTGATATAGCTCTTAAGATTACAAATGGCACTTTATTAAGGTATGCTGCCTGTGCTATAGCTGCACCTTCCATCTCTGTACAATATCCATTAAAATTAAATGAGATTCTTTCCTTTACTGCCTTATCAGATATAAACTGATCACCACTGACAATTCTTCCTATATGAGTTCCTATCTCAGGAAGTACTTTCTTACATGCTTTATCTGCAAGCTCTATAAGTTTCTTATCTGCCTCAAAAGATAACACATCCATTCTTGGTATCTGTCCAAGTGGATATCCAAATCCAGTCGCATCCATATCATGATGAAGAACATCACTTGAGATTACTATATCTGCTATATCAATTTCTGCCTTTAAAGAACCGGCAATACCTGTATTAATAATATAATCAGCTGCAAAATCATCTACTAATATCTGTGTACATACCGCTGCATTAACTTTACCTATTCCACTACGTACAACTACAACATCCTTACCATTGAGTTTTCCTGCCTTAAATGTCATACAAGCCTTACTTTCCTCACGTTCCACCTGCATAACCTCAACAATCTGAGCTACCTCTTCATCCATCGCTCCAATAATACCTATCATTATATAATACCATCCTTCTTATCTGATTATGACAAAGTCTTTACATACACCATTTTACATATGCTGACTAAACGACTTATTTTCATAGTAAATATATTAACATAGTAAATTATGTCATTCAACTTTTATTAGTCCTCATTTTACAACTTCATTTTTCCTTATTTTATTTTCACATACTTTGTTTTTACCTATTTTATTTTTACACACTTTATTTTACCTATTTTATTTTTACACACTTTATTTTACTTATTTTATTTTTACATACTTCATTTTTACTTATTTTACTTTTACATACTTCGTTTTTGCTTATTTTATTTTTTGCATACTTCGATTTAACTTTAATATTACACTAAATTAATTGGTACATACCTGTAGTATCGTATAGACTTTATTATTACATGCTTTATTATTACATATTCTATTATTACATACCTTATTTTTACCTATCCCTTGTCAGTTCTAAACCTCAACATATTTTATGATTATTTTACATGTAATAATTCACTAATCGGTCATATATGTGTTATACTTTAAAAATATGGTAGGAACCATCATATACTTTGGCTTTATATATTTGAAAGCAAGTACGAAAACTGATTTTTACATAATAAGTTTGTATCAATGCGCACCTGATACAAACCATTTAAAGAAAGACACGTGCGCGGAAAGAGGAATGATTATGAAATATACAACAAAGGGCGTATGCTCACGTTCTATTGAATTCGATGTAGTGAATAATAAAGTTACTGGTGTTAAGTTTGAAGGTGGATGCTCTGGTAATACACAGGGTGTTGCAGCACTCGTTGAAGGCATGGATGTCAACGAAGCTATTAAGCGTATGAAAGGTATCAAGTGTGGTTTCAAGCCAACTTCATGTCCTGACCAGCTTGCCACAGCACTTGAACAGTACCTTGCCAAAGCTAATTAAGAATCACAGTGAAATGGAGTATAGAATGAATGGGATCAGTAAGCAGATTTAAAAGAATCTACATAGAGATTACAAGCACCTGTAATCTTAAGTGTTCCTTCTGCCAGGAAACCAAACGTCCACCTCACTTCATGTCTATTGAAGAATTCGGACATATTCTTGATGAAATAAAGCCATATACGAATTACATATATCTGCATGTAAAAGGTGAACCTATGCTGCATCCTGGACTTGAAACCATTCTTTACATGTGCCAGAATGCCGGATTAACCGTCAATCTTACGACAAACGGCACTCTGCTTTATAAGAAACTTGATACTCTTATAAAGTATCCTGTTCATCAGATTAATGTATCCATGCATAGTGCTGATGATAATGACTGCATAGATATGGACAATTACATAAATGAACTTTTCTATTCATGTGATAATATATTAGAACATACTGACACCGAGATATCACTCAGGTTATGGAATACTAAAAACGAACCCACTCTTTTTAATGAAAGGAACTGTACTATCAAAAGACATCTCTACGTCAATGTACAAAATCCTTTTGAGTGGCCTGAGCTTGATAGCAGCTACTGTAATGAACGCGGTTTCTGTCAGGGACTGCGTACCCATATAGCTATACTAAGCGACGGCACTGTAACACCATGCTGCCTTGATGGTAATGGTGTTATGAAGCTTGGCAATATATTTGACACATCTTTAAAAGATATACTTGAATGTGAAAGAAGTGTTGCATTTATCAATGGCTTTCATAATAAATATGCAATAGAGCCATTGTGCCAGCACTGTAGTTTTAAAGAAAGATTTGCACATAAAATGTGATAACAATACATGACTGCATCTATTATATTATATCTATTACCTATCCACACCTGATGCAGAAATATTAAGCATAATAAATATGTGCAGAAATGAGGATTATAATGAAAAAAATAGTACTTACCGGTGGTGGAACTGCCGGACATGTAACGCCTAATATAGCTCTGCTTCCAAGCCTAAAAGAAGCTGGATACGAAGTGTTCTATATTGGTTCATACAACGGAATTGAAAAAACGCTTATAGAAGATCTCGATATTCCTTACTATGGAATATCTTCAGGAAAATTAAGACGATATAGAAGTTTTAAAAATCTTACTGATCCCTTCAGGGTTATTAAAGGATATTTTCAGGCAAGAAAACTTATGCGCCGTATAAAGCCTGATGTAGTATTTTCAAAAGGCGGCTTTGTATCTGTTCCAGTAGTACTTGCAGCAGGGCATAAGCATATTCCAGTTATCATACATGAATCAGATATGACTCCTGGACTTGCAAACAAGATTGCCATGAGAAAAGCAACACGTATATGCTGTAATTTTCCTGAAACAATCCAATATCTGCCTAAAGACAAAGCTGTTCTTACAGGTTCCCCTATAAGACAGGAGCTTCTTCTTGGTAACAAGCTTGCCGGCCTTGAATTATGCAACTTTACTACTGATAAACCTATTATCATGGTTGTCGGTGGAAGTACAGGTGCTGTACATGTCAATGAAGCCGTAAGGAAAATCCTTCCAGAACTTTTAAAGAACTTTCAGGTTGTACATTTGTGTGGAAAAGGAAAAACTGACCCATCTCTTAACAACCTTAAGGGATATATCCAGTTTGAATATATAAGCGAACAGATGCGTGACCTTTTTGCCATAAGTGATTTAGTTATCTCGAGAGCCGGCGCCAACTCTATTTGCGAGCTGCTTGCCTTAAAGAAACCTAATCTTTTAATTCCGCTTTCTGCAAATGCAAGCCGTGGCGATCAGATTCTTAACGCAAAATCTTTTATGGAACACGGATATTCAAGTGTTATATTTGAAGAGGATCTTACCCCTGATAAGCTCTTAAATGCAGTAAATGACCTTTATGCCAACAGACATACTTATATAAACAACATGGCAAAGAGTAAAGAAAGCAATGCTATACCAGTTATCATGGAGCTTATCGAGAATACTGCCAGCAATAAATAAAATAATATAAATGAATTAAGATAATAAATCACATTTATTATAATTTAAACATCTAAATTCACTT